>NZ_JAVRCA010000070.1:0-47244 GCF_034530995.1 Nostoc sp. DedQUE04
TTTGGAGTACCTCAAAACGACTTTGGAGTACCTCAAAACGACTTTGGAGTACCTCAAAACGACTTTGAAGTACCTCAACACGACTTTGGAGTACCTCAAAACGACTTTGAAGTACCTCAACACGACTTTGGAGTACCTCAACACGACTTTGGAGTACCTCAACATGACTTCGAGGTATCTGTTTTACAAATATTCTTAACCGAGCAGTATTGATATCCATCCTTGCTGCGAGTAAGCCGATTTAAGCGTGGGGTAATAATTTCTAATTACGTAAATTTACGGAATACGACTTTAGGCAGAATCATCAATTAGGAATCATGTTGACTTACAGTTAGATCCCCGACTTCTCTAAAAAGTCGAGGATCTTATTATTCATGAATGATTGAAGTTGGTTATAGACAAAGCAAGTCTCAAGCATTACTTTGATGAACTCAAAGCTAAACCTAAATAAATTACTATTTATCCTAAAATTTTGGCAGATAATTTTAGACAACAATCTAGCCATTTTTGATTATTTTCAATCAATAAAGGTCATCAATCTTTATTTTCAATAAAATAGTAAATATGCAGTAAATATACTGATGTAATTTTGTGAGTTAAAAACTCTAACTATTGCAACCATCAGCCAAAATCCTATATGTCTTTTTTGTTTCTAAACCATGAATTAGATATAGCAATTTCCTAAAACAGGGCTATTTGTCAGGAAAATGAGATATTTATGCTGAGGGATTCATAAAAACTTATTTAATAAAATCTTTTGTATATATATACTTGTCGTTAAAAAGTATTAAGAAATTCTTATTAAAGAATATTGCAATAGCTTGATTTAATTGCTAACGTGTGTATGACAGCAATGCTGATGAACGCTCGGATCTAGGAGAAATAAAATCTATGAGCTATACCCATTCAGCCAAGTGTGTTAGGCTTTGACGGGTTCAAAACGAGAAATTTCTGCCTCATATAGACAACTATGAGGGATTGCAGATTAACCAAGAAATGTCTCGTTGCTAAAGGCTTAGTTTCAGTTTGATTTCAATTGCGATTGATTATTTGTCTTACTTTGTGCCGACAAGCAAGTAGCTCTTGCTTGTGTGTATCGGCAATAACGAGGAGTTTGGTAAGACTTAAATTTTGGAGAATAAAACTAATGGAGATTCAAGGTAAAGTTGCCCTAATTACAGGGGCTTCGCGTGGAATTGGACGAGCGATCGCCATCGAATTAGCGCAACAAGGCATCAAGCGGATGATATTGATAGCACGCGATCGCCGCAAGTTAGTGGAGGTAGCCAACGAAATCGAGGCGATGGGTACAGAAGCTGCGATCGTGGCTTTAGATTTGACGCAGACAATTGAAGTAAATATCGCTGTTGCCCAACTCTGGCGCAATTACGGACAGATTCATCTGCTGGTTAATTGTGCGGGAGTCGCATATCAAAGTTCGTTTTTGCAATCTAAAATGCCCCAAGTTCAAGAAGAAATTTCGGTGAACTTGTTAGGGATGTACAACCTCACTAGTTTGATTGCTCGACGCATGGCCAGTCAAAGACAAGGGACAATTGTCAATGTATCGAGCTTGATGGGGAAAGTTGCAGCACCAACGATGGCGACATACTCAGCAACCAAGTTTGCCATCTTAGGATTTACCCAAGCCTTGCGCCAAGAATTAGCCGAACACAATATCCGCGTGATTGCATTACTGCCTTCCTTGACAGACACAGACATGGTGCGCGACTTAAAATTATTCCGCTGGGTAATCCCCATGACTCCCCAGCAAGTGGCTAAAGCACTCGTCACCGGAATGCAGAATGATTCATCAGAAATTTTAGTCGGATGGCAAAGTCATTTAGCTGTGTTGTGTCAACGCCTTGCCCCTTGGTTGTTAGAGCTAATTTTATGCATAGCAACACCGCCAGCACCAAGCAGACAACGACTGATTGAAAAACTTACCCCTTCCCGTAGCGTCTCGTAGAGAAGGGGAGACGCCGAGGGCGATCGCAGACTCAATACTCAATACAGTTCGATTAACATATTTCTCTCTCGAAGATCCCCCCAACCCCCCTTAAAAAGCAGGGCTTTTTCTCCTCTTTACCCCCTTTTTAAGGCTACGGTGTACACACAAGTCTGAAATAGCTGATTAACTCAAGGTTTTACCCCACCCTAACCCTCCCCTTGTAAAGGGTAGGACTTACGCACTGTACAAAAGAAGCATCTTGTGTATTAACGTAAATAGGTCGTTTTAGGCTTTTGAAGGGCGCTTTTGATTGCTGGCGATCGCCAAAATATGATTGAAAAACCTAGCTAGAAGCCTTGAAAACGATACCTGTTATTTTCGCTTTTCTGTCAATGCGTAAGTCCTAAAGGGGAGGGAACTAGATTGCTTATTTCCCCCTTTACAAGGGGGGATTAAGGGGGGTAATTTGACTTGTGTGTACACCGTAGCTTTTTAAGGGGGTCGCCGTAGGCGGGGGGATCTTATCCGAACCGTATTGACTCAACACTCCTGAATAAACTTCTCCGAAATCTTCAGTTTTTTGGCTTTACCCTTGTGCAAAAAAGTAAGGCTCGCAGTGCCAAGAAATGCTAATAAGCTGAAAGTAGAAGTAGATTCAGGAACAGACTTGGAATTCTCAATTTTGATAACTTGTCCAAGTCCAGGGCCATCGCCTCGGTTTGTCACGTAGATAGCATCATCAGCACCAATAGTCAAAGCAGTAGGAGACTCTAATCCATTGCCACTAAGAATAGTTGTGCGAGTCCCATCAGGAGCTATTTTAATTACAGAACCATCTAGATTACCTTTCCAGAGTGACTGATTGGCGTACTGCAAAGCATATAAATTACCTTGACTATCAAAATCTAAGTCAGTAAGTTGGGTAAAGCCATCAGTATAAACTGTTGGTTTATCATCAGCACCAACTCGGTAGATTTTTGCTTCACCTTCGGGAAAAGGAAAACCAGTTAATTGGCTAATATAATAAGCGCCATCTGGGCCTTTGGCGATATTTGTGGGTACTGCTTGAATTTCAAATGGCGATGACGATGCACCAGTGGGAAAAACTGGATTAGTTAATGTCTGGCGGGGAATTGTGGCGATCGCTTTCAAATTACTTCCATCAGTCCCGACACTGAGTAACTCATTAGCACCAGTATCAACTGCAACAATCTTATTTCCATCTAAAAGAAGAGAGAAGGGATTGCTAATTAGATCGCCACCATCGGGATTATTTGCAAGTTCATAATTAGCTAAATCAGCCACACTAGTCCAAGAATTTGTATTGAAATTAGCAGTAATGATTTTTCCTAAGTCAGTGTTACCTAATGTGGCGCGAAATGTAGGATCGGAAGCATACCCAACTGCAATATAAGGCTTGCCAGTAGCATCAAATTTGATATCTTGAGGCCCACTACTATCAGTACCATTTGGTAATGCTAAAGAAGGAAGTCCTGTAAGTATACGCTCTTGTGTACCATTTCTAATTTTGGTGACTGCACCAGTTGTGCCATAACATAAAGATTGACCTGCGGCACTCGGTGAAGGAACACAAGCTCCACTTCCACCTGTTCCTGCCTCTGTGACATAGAGACTGCCGTCAGGGCCAAAACTTAGACCCCGTGGACTATTAAGATCGTCGGCAATTACTGAAAATGATGCCGCTTCTGCTGCTTTTATTCCTGAAAAAGCAGCAATACAAACGCTCAAAAATGTAATTCCAAATTGTTTTAGTTTCATTAGACTCCTCCTAAAATTAAATTTGCGTAAAGCATAGAATAGAAAATTTTATATTGATAAAAAATAATATTTAATGTTTATAGTTTCTGTGGATTTTAGAGCTTATTTAAAAGAGGGAAACAGATTCAAGCCCAGAAAGCCAGATGAAATCTGAATTTCTGAATTTTGAGTTGTATCATACCATTTTCAAAAATATTTGCAACATAATGAATCAGCTATAGGGAGGTACAAATGTACGCTTATAGCAACAACATTAAATAGAATTACTGTATATTTTTTAGTGTTTTTTATACAAGTGCGATATCAAAACTGTTGAACAACACAGATATTGCGGGACTATTGAGACGATCGCAGTTTGCATCAATAAATAAAGTTGCAGTTCAGAAATTGCTGGGCGATCGCATAATGAGACATACCTTGTTTCGGAGCAATCAGAAATGCTTTCCTTCCCCACAACCCTGACTCCTTTGCCCGAAATCATTGATGGCTTGCCGAATATTTCTGGTTGGGAAACAGAGGTTCTCTCTGTGGTTAACCAAGATCGACCAGTATTTTTACCAACAACGAATATTCGTTTAGAAGATGTAAATGCTGTGTTTGCGATCGCTTTGCACATGCACCAGCCAACTATACCTGCTGGAAATGGCGGTACACTGATCAGCAATCTGCAATATATGTTTGAGCATCCCCATGAAGGGGATAACCACAATGCAGATCCTTTTGCCTATTGTTACAGGCGCATGGGTGACTTGATCCCCGAACTGGTAAATCAAGGTTGCAATCCGCGTGTAATGTTGGATTACTCTGGTAATCTTCTGTGGGGACTGCGGCAAATGGGACGCGGTGATGTTCTCGATAATCTTAAACGTATTACTTGCGATCGCACCTACCAACCTTATGTAGAATGGCTGGGTACAATGTGGGGTCATGCAGTTATTCCTTCCACACCCATAGCAGATATTAAATTACATATCGTTGCATGGCAACATCACTTTGCAGCAATTTTTGGCTGGGAAGCACTAGCGCGAGTCAAAGGATTTTCGCCCCCAGAAATGCACCTACCCAATCACCCTGATGCTCTCTATGAATTTGTGAAAGCGCTGAAAGAATGTGGATATCGCTGGTTACTTGTTCAAGAACATTCTGTAGAAACCCTTACTGGTCAATCTCTCACTTATAAACATTTACCACATCGTCTAATTGCCCGGAATTCTCAAGGCGAAACAATTAGCATCACAGCTTTAATTAAAACCCAAGGTTCTGATACTAAATTAGTTGCTCAGATGCAGCCTTATTATGAAGCAAAAACATTATCCAAACAACAACTTGGTAATGTGTCTGTACCACCAATAGTTAGCCAAATCGGCGATGGTGAAAATGGCGGCGTGATGATGAATGAATTTCCTAGCGCTTTTAAACAAGCTTGGTGGGATATGGTCAATAACGGCGGAGGAAAATCAGGTATTGTTGGTGTGTGTGGTACAGAATATTTAGAATTAATCGAAGCAGCAGGATGCAAACCTGAAGATTATCCAACTTGTCAGCCAGTGGGACAATATCAGATTTGGGAGCGAATTTCACCAGATAATATTCAACCGGAAGCTGTAGAGAATGCAATTCAAGAATTAAAGCAAACAAACTCTAATTTTCATCTGGATGGAGCCTCGTGGACAAATCATATCAGTTGGGTAAAAGGATATGAAAATGTGTTATCTCCCATGTATCAATTAAGCAGTTTATTTCATCAAAAGATCGATCCATTACTGCAAACTGACTCAGCAGAACCGATTGCTAGACAATCTCAATACCGTAACGTTCTTCTACATAACCTTTTGCTGCAAACTAGTTGCTTTCGTTATTGGGGGCAAGGCGCTTGGACTGATCACGCGCGGGAAATTTATCAACGTGGCGAAAGCTTGCTGCAAAAGACATTTTAATTAATTGGTGTTCTAGCCGTAACGCACTGCATTTATTAGTGCGTTACGCCTGTTTTAACGCACCCTCCAATTTAATGCTTGCTGAATCTACCAAAATAAATACGCGATATACCGAAATGAGAAAGTAATCAAGCATTTTGAGAAAGCAATATGCCTTTTTGTTTGCTGAATCTACTAAAATGAGAAAGCATTTAAGCATTTTGAGAAAGCAATATACCTTTTTGCTTGCTAAATTTACCGAAATGAGAAAGTAATCAAGCATTTTGAGAAAGCATTTAAGCATTTTCCTTAATGAATTTTGTCAACAAATGAAGTTAAGGTGAAGTTACTGAAAGTATTCTTTATAATTTCGATGCCAAAGTAAATATTGAGTTTTATCCTTGAACACAACCTACAAATAAATAGACAAACAAGGAGCTTAGAACCTATAGCGCTTCTCGGTTGAGTCCAATACAGACCTAACCCCCCTTAATCCAGCCCTTTCAAGGTGGTGAAATTTAAAACGAAAATTGGTAATTTCAATATTCAAAAATCCCAAAATCTCGGCGGAGGATTCAAAATGGTAGGACTGAAACACTGAAACAATGTATCTTTGTTCGTCACCTTGAAAGGGCTACCCCCCTTAATCCCCCCTTGGAAAGGGGGGAAACCGGAAATCTAGTTCCCTCCCCTTTCCAAGGGGAGGGTTAGGGTGGGGTAAAAACTTGGTTAATCAGCTATTTCAGACTTGTGTGTATACCGTAGCCTTTTAGGAGAGAGGTTTGGAGAAAGGTCAAAGTGTATTGCTTCTATTCGATAACCGCTATATTTATAAAATAAAATATTTACATTTAGGTTATTTTCCTAAAAGCATATTGCTACACCAAAGGTAACAATATTTCAAATTTTGTACCTATACCAATCTGTGAATGAAAATTCAATTTACCGCCATGTCTCACAGTGATAATTCGATAACTTACTGCTAAACCAGTATTTTTACCATTCTTTGTTTCCAGAGAAAAAGACTCCGTAATTTGCTGTTGTAATTCTTCAGACATTCCAGAGCCATTGTCAGCAATGCGAATTAAAACCCAGCGAGAATCGGGTGCATCTGGGTTGCTTGCTTCTTGTGATATAACTTCTGTGGTAATCTCAATTCGGGGTTTTTGAACAGTCTTTGTCTCTTCTAAATGTAACTGCTGTCGCACTGCTTCATTGAGTAAAGTATCCACAACTTCACTTAAAATATTCATCAAAACCTGGTTTAATTGCCCCATAAAGCAATATACTGGAGGTAATTGACCGTAGTATTTGACGATTTCAATTTCTCCTTGAAGACGGCTATTAATTAATAAAATGATGCTATCTATACAGGCGTGTAAATCTACTGGTTTGGGAAAAAGCTCATCAATGTGACAGAAGTTTTGCAAGCTAGTAACGAGTTTTTTTAATCTTTCCGCTCCTGTGCGAATACTAGCGAGCGATCGCGACAAATCTTGTTCTAAAAAATCAAATTCAATTTCTTCTTTAATCTGATTAATTGCCTGAGAAGCTGATGGTAACTCTCGGTCGTAAGCTGCTATGAGTTTGAGTAAATCTTGACTGTAGTTTGAAACATAAATTATGTTCCCCCAAATAAAACCCACTGGATCTAAAATTTCGTGGGCTACGCCGTCTACTAAACGCCCCAAGTTTGCCATTTTATCATTTTGAATCATTTGGGCTTGACTGCGTTCATAACGAATCAGATTGTCGATTCCCCGAATTTGCCAAGAAATAATATTCAATTCTTGGACATCTAACAATCTATAAGCGCCAGATTCCGTTTCTACGACAATTGGTTCTGCTAATAATTCTGGCGATCGCTTTAAGCTAAGTTGCATTGTTGTTAAAATCGATGTTGTATCAGTAACAAGCAACATCGGTGTCCGCACATAGCTGTAGAGAACAGCTAATGGTTGCTGAACAAATAACTCTTGTCCGAATGGACGAATCAAAAATTCTAGTAGTCGCCGCCGCGAAATCATCCCAATAAACTGTCCCTGTTCTACCAAAATTACTCCTGGTAACAAGGGGTATTTGTCCAAAAAACTAGCCACTTCCATCCCGGTGTGGCTGATTTCCACCGAGAAGTTATACATTGGTAGTTCTTGGAGAGTTGAATCTAAACCAAGATCGCGATCGCTACCCTCAGACAAAAATGGCGGTGAGATTTGGCAACTAAATTCTTCTGGCACTAGACACCCTGATTTTTTCAAAGACAGGTAAAGAATAAGTTAATATTTTACATTCTGCCACCCTCAAAATCCGGTTTTAGTTTAGGTATCTAATAAAACTAATGGTCTATCAAGCTGAAAATCTTTCTCAGGCGACTGGAAGTAATTGGCGGGCAATTTATAATCCGGGTGGAGAATATTGAGAAAGCGATGTCTACGACGGTCACTGAGCGCAGCCGAAGTGCGGGCTACGCCTACGCAAGCTAAACTTAAAAATAACCTTTACCAAAAGTGCAAAGGTAGCGTTATGACTTCTGTAACCGATCCACCCAACGCTCTGGCTCCTTTCCCCTTCCCCGATCATACCCAGCTTCCTGAGTCCAATGGTACTTTTGTGAAAAATTGGCAAGAGCATCCCCAAAGCCTTCTACTAACTGACTCAATTACACCCATCCTCAAGCAATTAAATCCTGAAGGTGAATACTGTATAGGGCAGGACTTAGGCATTTACTGGCGCTTGACCGATCCCCTTGAAAAAGGCGCGGAAGCACCAGATTGGTTTTATGTCCCGAATGTACCGTTTTTGCTCAATGGGCAAACCCGACGTTCTTATGTGATGTGGCGAGAATTTATTGCCCCGTTGATTGTCTTAGAATTTGTCTCTGGGGACGGTAGTGAAGAACGAGATAAAACTCCTTTGAAGGGTAAATTTTGGATTTATGAGCAGGTGATTCGTCCTGCCTTCTACGGCATTTATGAAGCGAGTAAAGCCAGCCTAGAAGTTTATCATCTGATTGAAGGACAGTATCAGATTTTACCAGCAAATGAACGAGGACATTATCCTATAGTTGCTTTGGGTGTTGAATTAGGCTTATGGCAGGGAAAATATCAGAATGTGGAATTACCCTGGCTGCGTTGGTGGGATTTACAAGGGAATTTGTTGTTGAGTGGCGATGAAAGAGCCGAACAAGAATCCCAAAGAGCCGAACAAGAATCCCAAAGAGCCGATCGCCTAGCTGCCCAATTGCGATCGCTTGGCGTTGAACCAGAAATCTAATACCGTACTACAAATTACGAATTACGAATTACGAATTACGAATTAAAAAAGGGCTGGTGTAAAAGAGTCATCTGTGGCTTAATTTGTTTAGACACAAATTTTACTGCTACCAGGGTAATCACGATGACAAATAGACCTCCTTCCGAACCGGAGTCATCTCAAAAAACTGCCCTTGGCTTTGATGAATTTATAGCCATTCTGGTTGCCTTCACCACTATCGGAGCGATTCTTTTTTGGTCATTGTCCCGCAGAGATTCTAGCTGGAACTTAAACGGACTGCTGTTGCCTTCCTCTACTCCATCTCCTAGCGTTCAACCAAATCAAGTATTGCCCTCTCCTACTGCCAAGGTAGAACCTTATACAGTCCCCAACAGCGTTTTACCCTATTCTCCACCTGAGGCTGTTGTTGAACCCAAGACACCTTCATTCCCAACTAACAGCGCAACTCCTTACCGCGCAATGTTACCATCTATTCTGGTAATCCCAACTCAATCCCCACAACCACAAAGACCTATATCTCCTGCAACAGAACTTGAGTCATCACTCAAATCATCAGCATTGCCTTTAGTAACTCCGGCAAAACCAAAATCAATCATTCCGCCGCCAATTGCATTTAACGATGTGCCTAATGACTTTTGGGGTAGGCGTTTTATAGACGTTCTTTCTGCCCGTGGGATTCTCAAAGGATTTCCTGATTATTCTTTTAGACCAAATCAGCCTGTAAACCGCGCTGAATTTGCTGCCATACTAGAAAAAGCTTTTGACCAAGAACCATCTAAGACTGCGATCGCATTTCAAGATGTACCAACAAAATTCTGGGCAACTTCAGCAATTGACCAAGCCATCAGTGCGGGTTTTCTCAAGGGCTACCCGAAAAAAACCTTCAAACCACAACAAAATATTTCGCGAGTGCAAGTTTTAGTTGCCCTTGTCAGTGGGTTGAATTTGAAAGCACCCACTTCCCCAAATCAGATTATCAGTTTCTATAAAGATGCTAAAGATATTCCGCCTTATGCTGCCGGTAAAATCGCTGCCGCTACAACCAATGGTCTGGTAGTTAACTACCCAAATCCCCAAGTCCTCGATCCCAACAAAGTAGCTAGTCGGGCGGAAGTGGCGGCGATGATTCATCAAGCTTTAGTCAAACGGGGCAAACTGGCGGCAATTACATCTCCGAATATAGTGCGTAGGGATAGCCCAACCCAGGCATCGCCCAAAATATCTCCAGAACTTCCACAGACTCCAAAACCGAACCCAAAGGGTAAATTGCCCACCGCAGGTTCGCCTCAATAATAATTACTAATTAGTAATTCGTAATTAAACCAAGGTTTGAGAAAGCGACCTTTACAGGTCGTAGTGTTAATAAACTTCGTAAGAAACTTCGAGAGAAGTCTGAACGCTGAAAATCGGCGTTCAGACTTCAGTCATTTGGAATTAGGTGTACTTCTACACAGGAGTATACTACGCGTAGCGTCTCATAGAGAAGCGATAATTAGATATTAAGCTTCTGGAATTTGTTTGCCGACAACTTGTGATTTAAGAGTGGTGATTTCACTCGTTAACTCTTTCCTGGTTGAGGCTTTGAGTAAATAACGGTAAACAAACCAGGCAGAGTAACCAATACCGATCAGTTCAAAAGTAGGTGCTACCAAAGGGATATCATTCAAAGCATCTAATATTGCCAAGAGTACTTTAACGGCAACAATCGATCCTACAATCAAACCAACTGTTACCAGGGGTTGCTTATATTGATTAAAGAAGCTTCCTAGATAATCTGGTAATGTTGCTAAAAAGGTAGAAATTTGCTCCCCGTATTTTACCCATTCGTCTTGAGGCTGTGCCGGAGGCTGGAGTTTGGTGATGGTTCCCGTTTGGCTGTTGATCTCTGCCACTGTAGTCTCTTTAGATTGGGTTTCGGTAAATTCTTGTTCTGGCATTTTCACTCCTATTAATTTGACAGTTGAGTTTTTCTAATCTGGATAATTACAACCAAAGGGTTGTTGATTAGGTAATGTACTTGGGAATCAGTACAATTTGGTGAAAGGCACAAAAAGTTTTAGTGTCCTATAACCATAGTTGCCCCATACTATCTACTGCATCAACTACAAGATAGACAGTCAGTAGGAGGATAGAACTCAGAAAGCAGCAGGATGTATTATAATCAACTTCCTGAGTTCTATTTTTGGAATCAACCGGAATCCTCAGGTTGTGATTATCCCATTCCGTGTCATTTGCTCATAATCGTACTAAATCTAAGTACAGATTATGCAAAAATCACTCTACTTCTCATTTATATAAGCCTAGAAGCCGATTTTATCCGATATTAAAGCTATCTTAAGCCGCGTTCATCAATTCACGCATTCGTATTGATATTAATACGTAATAAAAATTTTTGCCCGTCCATATAGACTAGACTTTTGACCTGTTTTATGATAGGTGTGCCTGAATATGGGAGCAGGGGAGCAGGGGAGCGGGGAGATGAGGGGACAAGGGGACAAGGGGACAAGGAGATAAACAAAACTCCTAACTCCTAACTCTTAACTCCTAACTCATTACTCATTACTCAGCACTCCTAATGCCCCTTTGCACCTCTGCTTCTTCCCATCCCCAATTTCCAATAAGTATCAAACCTTTTGTTTTTTTTCCTGATTGTATTAATTTTATAAGGAAGCAGTAAGGTAGAGTAGTGGCTTAGGCGATCGCAATAACTCATTGCTTGCTATCAACCGCATATTGTGGAAAGTAGTGTAGTCAGGAGAAGACGCTCTCAGGTGGGTCTTTGGTGGAGGAAACTATATCATCGATCCTAAAAAAAGTAAGTTATTTTTATAGTAATTATACTTAGATAAACAGTTGGAAAATTTACTTATATAATTTAAGGTGGTACTAATTATCTAGCAAGCAATGATTTGCTCTTGCGATAAAAGAAGATAATGTAGATGTTAATGACTAATTAAGATATTTTGACAATCTAAACTAATTTGATTATTTTTGCAGGAAGGCAAGGAGGTTTGAGAAATGCTTTCCTCAAAAGCCAACCCCTATATACAGCAGTTCAAAAAGCAAAAAAGTGTCAGCCGAAGAGCCATCGACAGACGAACTCCCAACTATAGAATTTCCTTCACGAGGGAAACTCAAAGCTAGTTCTTGGCGTATCCATCAAAAAATTGGTTATGGGTACTTTGTAGCTATTGGAATTGGCTTTTTTGGCTCACTGACTGGGTTAGTGATTGCTAATTACTACCGAGGAAGGGAAGTTAGACAATTCAATCAAGCTTATGAACAAGGACAACTACTGAGTAATTATAAAGATGCCGTAGTAGGAGCGCAATTACATAGTTATAACCTAGTTGCTGTATTAGAAAATTCACAACAACTGCAAAACAAAAAAGCTGATTTTCTGAAGAATGTTGAAAAAGCCAAGCAACTAGAGTCAAAAATTGGCGGATTTCTCGATACTAAACCTAAAAGACTAGCAGCAACAAGTTCGACTTTACAGACCTTATTGCTGGATTATAAGACTAATTTAAAAGCCTACGTTGACCAAATCGAGGTTGTCTTACAGAAAATTGACTCCCCAAAAGTGCAGCCTCAGAAGATTTCTTCGGCCCGATCGCAGTTATTAACAATAATGCGTGGTGAAACAGCCATGCAGTTAGACCAGCTTTCTCAAAGCTTGACTAACATCCTGCAAACTGCCCAAGAACAAGAGCAAGAAAGGCAAAAAGCCGTTGAGCAGGCGAGAATAGTTGAGCGATTCATCGTGATCGTGAGTATGCTGGTTTCGGTAGCGATCGCAGCTATTGTAGCTTGGCGTACTAGTCGAGCGATCGCTGAACCAGTGATCACTGTAACCCAAGTAGCTGAACAAGTTGCCAGGAAACATAATTTTGATTTGCGAGCGCCTGTTACCACTGAAGATGAAATTGGCCTACTCGCCAAATCTCTAAATCGTCTGATTGAGCGCGTATCTGAGCGAACAAAAGAACTACAACAAGCTAAAGAATTAGCCGAAGCTGCTAGCAAAGCAAAAAGCATATTTTTGGCCAATGTCAGCCACGAATTACGCACACCATTAAATGCTGTCATTGGCTTAAGCCAACTACTAGAAGACGACGCTACGGATCTTGGTTTATCGCCAGACTTTATCACCGACTTAGAAACAATTAATGCTGCTGGTAAGCATCTACTGCACTTGATTAACGAAATCCTCGACTTGTCAAAAATCGAAGCAGGGAAAATGACCCTGTATCCTGAGACATTCGAGATTGCAACGCTAATTCATAACGTTGTTCTCACAGTCAAGCCAGCTATAGAAAAAAATGCCAATGTTTTAGAAGTGGATTTTGATGAGCAACTTGGCACCATGTATGCCGATCAAACCAGGATGCGGCAGGTGTTATTAAACTTACTAAGTAACGCTAGTAAGTTCACTACAAACGGTAAGATAATGCTGACAGTCAAAAGAGAAAAAGATGAAGTCCGGCTGGATGCTCCTTTAGGCAGCATTATTTTCACCGTTACCGACACAGGTATCGGTATGTCTAACCGTCAACAGCAGCAGTTATTTCAACCTTTTACACAAGGTGATACTTCAACTACCAAAAAGTATGGAGGTACGGGATTGGGGTTGGCAATTAGCCGCCACTTTTGCCAGATGATGGGTGGTGAAATTATTGTCAAAAGTCAGCCAGGAATTGGCTCTACTTTCACTATTCGTCTGCCAATGACTGTGCAGGATTGAATGGGGCATTGGGCATTAGGAGTGCTGAGTTAGGAGTTAGGAGTTAAAAGTTAGGAGTTAGGAGTTTTGTTTATCTCCTTGTCCCCTTGTCCCCTTGTCCCCTCATCTCCCTCATCTCCCCGCTCCCCTGCTCCCCTGCTTCCCTGCTCCCCTGCTCCCCTGCTCCCTCATCCAGTGAATTAAGTAATGATACTCACCCTCCCTGTATCCAAGTCGTAACGTCCTCCGACAATTTTTAATTTGCCTGACTCCACCTGCTCAGTTAAAAGCTTTGAGCGCTTCAATCGTTCAATTTGATATTGCACATTTGCCACCACAGCGTTTTCAACTGCATCACCAGACTGACTTTTGACTTTTTCTACTGCTGGCTTAATTGCCTTCACAAAAGTACTAATATCACCGAGTAACGATTCGTTTTGGACAGCTGCGGTTACTGCGCCACAACGCTCATGGCCCATCACCATCAGCAGTGGAGAATTTAATAAGACAACTGCATATTCAATACTGCCGATCGCTTCATGTGTGGCAATATTGCCGGCAATCCGAACATCAAAAATGTCCCCAATGCCTTGATCGAAAACAATTTCTGCGGGTACTCGTGAATCCGCACAACTAAGAATAGTTGCAAATGGATGTTGAGCTTGAGCAACTTCGTGCAACCGCAGCTCAGATTGATCGGGGTATTGGGGATGATGAGCGACAAAGCGCTGATTTCCGTCAATCAGCTTTTGCAATGCTGCATCGGGACTGAGAGATTCAGGGGAAGTTGAGGGGATTTCGGCAGCTTTAGCCTGTTCTACCCGCCAGAGTAAATCGCTGGCAGTTAGCATCATCCCAAAGGCCCCGGTCATTCCTAACTTCAAAAAGTCACGACGTTCCATGAAATGTTTCATTGAATTTATAACTCTCTTACAGAGACGCGATACATCTGACAGAGCGAATTTCCATCACATCGGAAACGTAACAAGTACCTCCGAATTTATTTAGGAGTGGTCTGATATTTTCGACAACACGCTTGAGTTCTTCTGGCATACAAAACGCGAGAATGTAAACATTATCAAGCATGGTCATGTCTAAATCTTCTGTTGTTCCTCGTAATCCTTTACCAACAACATTTCTAATGACGGCATGGTTATGTACACCTGACTTGTCTAAATTATCTAAAATTTTGGCAAGCTCAAAGGAGTTGGCGATAATTTCTATCTTTTTAACTACGTGCATATTATTACCTCCAGAATAGGTTGATTCCGTAGAGATATAGCGGAATTCCCACAATAATATTGAACGGAAATGTGACTGCTAGAGCGGTAGAAACATATAGGCTGGGATTTGCTTCGGGAACAGTCATCCGCATCGCCGCAGGCACAGCAATGTAAGAAGCGCTGGCACACAATACAGCGAATAGCAGCGAATTTCCCTGAGGCATACCGATGAATTTGGCGATCGCTAACCCAATGGCTGCATTGAGTATTGGAATTAGTATGGCAAATAAAATCAGGAAAACTCCGGTTTTTTGCAAGTCTTTAATTCTTCTGGCAGCCACCAGTCCCATATCCAATAAAAAGAAGGTGAGAATGCCATAAAACAACCCTTGAGCAAAGGGTTCTAATACGTGCCAACCACGTTCTCCTGTCAAGACACCGATTAAGAGGCTACCGACTAGGAGAAAAACTGAACTATTAAGAAATGCTTCTTGCAAAACTTCCGACCAAGCAAACTCTCGCTTTTCATCGGCGGTGAATATACTCACCAAGATCAGACCAACAATGATTGCCGGAGATTCCATCAGGGCAAGAGCTGCTACCATGTAACCATCATAATGAATACCAAGCTCTGTGAGAAAAGCACCGGCAGTGATGAAAGTGACGGCACTGATAGAACCGTAGGTTGCTGCGATCGCCGCAGCATCGTAAGTATCCAGTTTCACCTTTAGGATAAAAAAGGTGTAAATTGGAACAAGGCAAGCCATCATCATTGCTGCCACGAGTGTTAGAATTACTTCCTGATTCAGTCCACTTTTGATTAGTTCTACCCCTCCCTTAAAACCAATTGCAAACAGCAAATACAACGAAAGGAGTTTGGGTACTGGTGGGGGAATTTCCAAATCAGACTTGACAAAAACAGCAGTCATGCCTAAAAAGAAAAACAAGATTGGCGGATTCAAAATGTTGGATACAATTAAGCTAAAATCCATATCCACCCCTCTTTATACTGGTAAAACTTGCAATTAAAGAAATTTTTCATCTTTAAAAATTTAACGGTTCAATGATGATGTATCCTGTATTGTTACCTAATGTCAATTGGGTACTCAAAGAGTGAATAGTCTTATTGGTGACTATACTTTCAGTTAGGTATTACAGCGTTTTTCAAGCAAATAAACCACGGTCTAGGAAACATTGTCATGTCCCCAGAAAAACGTATTCGGGCAATTTATTAATTTAATTGCCCCTACTGTTGACAACAGAACAAGTTAGAGCTTGCTCATCATATTTTGATGTTTGATTCCCCGTCGCTGATTTTACGACAGAACGCGCAGGAATAATTGGTCGCTAACTTATCTACGTAGAAAAGTTAACGTATTGTAGGGACAATTCATAAATTGCTACGACACAAACGTTGTCAAAATCCCAGTATTTTTTGATTTACAACAGTTTTGTAAATCCTGCTTGCTCAAAATGCCGATCGGATGTAAAAGCTTGAGTAATCCCCTCCTGTATCATCACTGCAAAGCTAACACAGTCAGTTAGCCCCCAATCTTTATAGCCCCGCCCCTTGTGGGCGGAACAAATCTAAAATCGTCTTTTCTTCAATCCCTAAGCCCCGACTGTAGTCAAGCGGGGTTAATCCAAAATTGTAAATCTAAAATCCAAAATCGATTGACCAAGTTTCGTTAGGATGTTGTAATCTGGGCAATAGCGACTTTCTATTGATGTGACCCCAGGCGTAGGTGTAGCCCGCACTTCGGCTGCGCTCAGTGACCGTCGGAGACATCGCTTTTTCACATCTATGACAACAACCATCGACTTTCTCAGTCACCTTAACCCCAGCCAACGTCAAGCTGTCGAACACTACTGCGGCCCGTTGCTAGTTGTTGCTGGCGCAGGTTCCGGTAAAACACGAGCGCTGACTTATCGCATTGCAAATCTGATTCTGAAACACCGTGTCGATCCAGAAAATATCCTGGCGGTTACTTTTACGAATAAAGCCGCGCGGGAGATGAAAGAACGGATTCAACGGCTGTTTGCCGAACAACTGGCGATGAAACAACACGGTCAGCGATTGGATTTGTTGACAGAATACCAACAAACACTACTGCGATCGCAAGTTTACAAAAACACGATCAAAGACTTATGGTGTGGCACTTTCCACAGTCTATTTTCTCGCATTCTCCGCTTTGATATTGAAAAATATGTAGACGAAAAAGGACGCAAGTGGAATCGCAATTTCTCTATCTTTGATGAATCAGATGTTATCAGTCTGATCAAAGAAATCGTTAATAAAGAGCTAAATTTAGACGATAAGAAGTTTGACGCTCGCTCTGTTCGCTACGCTATTAGTAATGCTAAAAACCAAGGTTTATCGCCCCAAGAATTTGAACGAGATCAACCCAATTATCGCGGGCGAGTAATAGCCCAAGTTTACAATTTATATCAAGATAAGTTAGCACAAAACAACGCTCTTGACTTTGACGATCTGATTCTTGTACCTACGAGATTATTTCAACAAAACGAGCAGGTATTGGGTTATTGGCATCGCAAATTTCGTCATATCCTCGTAGATGAATACCAAGATACTAACCGCACTCAGTATCAACTGATTAATTTATTAGTTACTAATGGCGAAACCAAAAAGAGCGAATGGGAATGGGAAAATCGCTCAGTTTTTGTTGTCGGTGATGCAGACCAATCAATTTACAGCTTTCGGATGGCAGATTTCACCATCTTGCTAGGATTTCAGGAAGACTTTGGCGATGGTTTGGTAGATGATGACACCCGAACGATGGTTAAGCTAGAAGAAAACTATCGTTCTTGTGAAAACATTTTGCAAGCGGCTAATGAATTAATTGAAAATAACACCCAACGGATTGATAAAGTTCTGAAAGCGACGCGGGGAACGGGTGAGCAGATTACTTGTCACAAAGCCGATGAAGAACTTGCAGAAGCAGCATTTGTAATTAATCAAATTAGCACTTTAAAAAACCAAAATCCAGAGTTAGACTGGGGTAGTTTTGCCATACTTTATCGGACAAATGCCCAATCTCGCCCCTTTGAAGAATTGTTGGTGAAATATCAAATTCCTTACACAGTTGTAGGAGGAATGAGATTTTACGATCGCAAAGAAATTAAAGATGTAGTAGCTTATTTAAGAGCGATCGCTAACCCAGCTGATACAGTCAGTTTATTACGAGTCATCAATACTCCCCGGCGGGGAATTGGCAAAACCACTATTGACGCTTTGGTAAATGCATCTGGGCAACTAGGGACAACTTTGTGGGAAATACTCAGCGATGAAACATCAGTTAATACATTAGCTGGACGGGCGACAAAAGCTGTAAATAACTTTGCCGAAATGATTAGCCGTTGGCAAGGACAAGTCGCTACGCTTCCGGTAACTGAGGTTTTGCAAGGAATATTAGAAGACTCTGGTTACGTTCAAGACTTGATGAATCAAGGCACAGATGAAGCCACAGATCGGGTACAAAACGTTCAGGAACTTTACAACGCTGCGCTGCAATTTCAAGAAGAAAACGAAGAAATTTCCTTGCGAGACTTTCTCAATAGTGCTGCCCTCAGTTCCGATTTAGATAACTTAAAAGAAGGGCAAACAGCCGTTTCTTTAATGACTTTACACGCTTCCAAAGGTTTGGAATTTCCTGTAGTGTTTCTGGTGGGATTAGAACAAGGACTATTTCCTGGCTTTCGTTCGCTAAGTGACCCCGCATCTTTGGAAGAAGAACGCCGCCTGTGTTATGTAGGGATTACTCGCGCCCAAGAAAGGTTATATTTATCACACGCGCGGGAACGTCGTTTATATGGTTCTCGCGAACCTGCTGTGCGATCGCAATTTCTCGACGAATTGCCAGAAGAATTATTAACTACTCAACGCCTGAGTCGCCAAAGTTATACCAAAAGTGCCTCTACTCCGAATGGAAAGCAAGACACGAAGCAGAATTGGCAAGTAGGCGATCGAGTATTACACAAAACTTTTGGTCTTGGTGAAATCACCCATGTTTTCGGAACGGGTAATAAGATGTCTGTAGCAATTAAATTTTCTGGCTTAGGACAAAAAATTGTTGACCCCAGAGTAGCACAGCTGCAACGAGTAGAGTAATACCAATTTGAAAAAAGAATGCGACAAATAGACGATTTGTAGAGACGCGATTCATCGCGTCTGTCTTTACCCAAGGATGTGTTGCAATCATTAATTGAATTGGTACAAGGGGTATATAAACGACCAGATAGACTATATTTTGATGGTGCGTTGCTACAGAACAAGCTGTGTCAATCACAGAACAAGCATTTATAGCTCCAGAACATGCTGGACTAACTAAAACTTGTTTATTTGTAACTCCAGAACGTGCTGGACTAACTAAAACTTGTTCATTAATAAGTCAAATAGAAGTTTTCTTAACTAAAACTTCTATTTGACTTATCATTTTTGAACTTCTTATAATTAATCATTAAGTTGATTAAATCCAACTTTAGTTTTACTTATCTAAAAACGAGTTATTTGTAACTAAAACACCAACATTTATAAGTTGAGTTTAAGTTGTATTAACTCCAGCTTCTTCTAAACTTATCAAAGGATGAGTTTTTATAACTTATTGTTTTTCATATTTCAATTTCTTCAAAGTGTTCAACAGTGGGAAATGGCTCATAAAAATGATGCAGAAGTTTTTTCCACTCTTGATACTCAGCAGAACTTCTAAATCCAACAGTATGAGATTCTAAAGTTTCCCATCTGACAAGTAATAAGTATTTCCCGTTGACTTCTATACATTTATGCAATTCATGGGATAAATATCCGTCCATTGAGGAAATAATTTTAGAAGCTTTTTTGAAAGTAGTTTCAAAATCAAATTCTAGACCAGGTTTGACATGAACAATAACTGCCTCAAGAATCATAAAATTTCTATGTTAAGTAATATTTCGCCAACGCTATTGCTATCTTGGCTCAATGCCGTTTTTTTGTGACAAAAGGATTTTCCTGTAACTCTTTCATAGCAAAGTTTTTAAGCTTTGCTGTGCGGTGAAATATGTCTTCTCAATATTTTATCGCAATTAAATTTTACCAAAAAATCTAGCCTTAACCTAGTCTTAACTCGTATTTGAACTACATTGTGTTATATACTATTTCAATGTAGTGCAAAGTAGTGCAAAAAGTAGCACAAACTTTAAACTGTAACAATTGAAATCTTATTTCAAGAAACAGATTCTCAAGACAATTGGCTTAGTTAGGTTGATTTTTTTTTAGATTGGCTTAATTTTTAATGAAGAATTTGAGATATACAGGCTTTTGTTTTACTTTAAATACAAAAGATGAAAGTAACCGCTCAATAAATCGGGGCGAACTACCAGTTCAGGAACGAGTTTACGCCATTTGAGCCTTGTCACTGAGCGATTTACCCCGGATTATTAAGCGGTTACGAAACCAGTCTAAGTAGATGTTGCATTTCTTTGAACTACCTATCTAGGGTTTTCCCCGCTGGCAGGGTTACTCATAGATGACACCTCTGCCAGCGAATATCTCTGAATCAAACTTATAACCGAGGGGATTAATATGGCAGACATTATTGGAGACAACAGCAATAACACTCTAATTGGCACGTTTGAGAATGACGCTATCCTTGGTCAGGGCGGTGATGATAACCTCTTTGGTCGGGGGGGCAATGATGACCTCTTGGGTGGGGCTGGCAATGACTCGCTTAATGGCGAGGACGGCAATGACCTTCTCAATGGTGAGGACGGCGAGAACACCCTACTTGGTGGGTTGGGCGATGATGTCCTCCTTGGTGGATCTAGCAATGACCTTCTCGATGGCGAGGATGGGGACGATCAACTCCTTGGCAAAGGCGGTGACGACACCCTGCTTGGTGGGTTCGGTAATGATGCTTTCCTTGCTGGATCTGGCAATGACCTTATCGAAGGCGGGGACGGAAATGACCGACTCACTGGAGAAGACGGTAAAGACCAACTCTTTGGTGGGGAAGGGGTTGACACCCTCAATGGCGGGGCTGGCGATGACCAGATTGATGGCGAGAATGGCGATGACAACTTGATTGGTCAGGCTGGCGATGACACCCTCCTTGGCGGGGCTGGCCATGACCGACTAGAAGGAGGGGACGGGGATGACAAAATCTTTGGTGGGACTGGCAATGATACTGCTGACTATTCAAATAGCACTGCCGGTGTCACCGTCAACCTGGCGACTGGAACCGCCGAGGGAGGGGCTGGGAATGATGTCCTGTTTAATATCGAACAAGTCTTTGGTTCTGGTTTCAAAGACTTTCTAATTGGTGGGCGCGGTAATGATTCCCTCTTTGGTAGAGGTGGCAATGACCTGCTTGATGGTGGAGTTGGCAATGACCTGCTTGATGGCGAAGAAGGCGACGATACTGTCCGTGGTGGGGCTGGCGATGACACCTTGCGTGGTGGGACTGGCAATAACCAACTCTTGGGTGGAATTGGTGTTGATACTGTTGATTATTTCAGTGCCACTTCCGGAGTCACGATTAACCTTGCCACTGGAACCGCTACAGGGCAGGGCAGGAGTGATGTCCTGTTGGAGATTGAAAGAGTCGTTGGTTCTAGGTTCAATGACACCATCCTTGGCGGAGCTGCCAATGACTTCTTCATCAGTGGTGGGGACGGGAATGACTTTGTCAATGGTGAGGCTGGTAATGACCGCCTCTTTGGCGATAACGGCAATGACACCCTCCTTGGCGGGGCTAACGACGACTTTATCAATGGCGGGTACGGCAATGACTCCCTGCTTGGCGGTAGCGGCATTGACATCCTGCTTGGTGGGGCTGGCAATGACTTTCTCAATGGTGAGGACGGGAATGACAACCTCATTAGTAGAGAAGGCAATGATACCCTGCTAGGCGGCAACGGCAATGACGCCTTGCTTGGTGGGGATGGCGATGACCAACTCCAAGGTGGAGGCGGGGATGACCAACTCTTTGGTGGGACTGGCATTAATACTGCTGACTATTCAAATGCCACTGCTGGAGTCACCGTTGACCTTAGCGCTGGAACTGCCAGTGGGGGAGATGGCAATGATGTCCTGTTCAATATCGAGCAAGTCTTTGGTTCTAGTTTTAGCGACTCCCTGATTGGAGCAGGCAGCAGTGATACCCTTTTTGGCAGAGGCGGCAATGACACCTTGCTTGGTGGGGATAGCGATGACTTTCTTGATGGTCAGGAAGGTAATGACCTCGTGTTGGGCGAGGATGGGAATGACAGCCTGTTTGGCGGGGCTGGCAATGACCAAGTCGAAGGAGGAGAAGGCAATGACACCCTCGGTGGCGGGGTCGGCAATGACATTCTCCTTGGGGGGCCTGGAAATGATGTCTTCATAGGCGTTGATACTAATGGTTCTGATTCTCCTGGATTAGGGGAGGTTGATATCCTAACTGGAGGGCCTGGGGAAGATAAGTTCTTACTTGGAGATGCTACTAATGTCTTCTATGACGATAACAACAGTGGAAGTAGTGGTTTAGCAGACTACGCTACCATCAGTGGCTTCAACTCCAACGAAGATGCAATCCAGCTCAAAGGAACAGTGGGAGACTATCGCTTGCAGACTGTGGGAGCCGATACAAGGGTATTTTTGGACAACTCAGGAGAGCTAGATGAACTCATTGGTGTTGTGCAAGCATCGCCTCTGAAGCTTGATAGTGACGACTTCCTGTTCTACGAGAAAGAAGATGCTGGACAAGGGACAAATAACACACTAGCTACTGCTGAGAAGCTAGGTACTTTAACATTAGGTTCAGAAGTTAATACCTCTGCTCAACTGGCAACGCTTCCAGGGAACAAGCCTGATTTCGACTTTTTCACATTTTCTTTAGCCAACCCAGGAACTGTGACTATCAACACGCCGACTTATAACAATAACTATCCAGTTCTCGGCCTATTTAATAGTGCCGGTAACTTACAGAGTTCCAGTAGTTCTCAATCAATCACCGCTTCACTAGGGGCAGGTACTTACTCCATTTCAGTAAGTGATTATGATTACTTCCCTCAAAATGGCGGGACTTTCAGTTCTGGCTATTTTAATGCTGGTTCCTATACGCTAGGAGTCACTGTAGCCTAAAGACAAATCGTACTAAGAAAAGCGGAAACAGTTGCCAATTAAGAAGTTTGCAGTTGTTTCCGTAATTCTTGTCGAGGTTTTGTCATGAAGGGGTAGGCTTTGGGGCGGCGTTTTTGAACTCACTCGTGGTTCCCTGCGTGCAGGACGGTCAGTAACAACTTTGTGAACGATAATTTTGATTGTTCTGCTCATTCATAAACCTGCCTTGAAAATAAGGCAGGGCTGTTTCATTCGATCTCTTGGAGATTTTGTCAAGAGTATGAATCATAAATTTGCATGAGTGGGAAAAACAAAAACTACCACTTCAATCGAGAAATTTAAGTGCTAACACTAATCAAAAGCAGACTTTACATAAGAAACTGCAATAGGCGTAATTTTTTCGACAAGATTATTAATCACTACTCGTTCATATTCAGTCCAAATTCTGGGATGACCAAAAATACATGGTTGTAAAATTCCCCAGAGTTGCCCATCCTGGCGGATATGGGCATGAATAAGGGCACGATGTCCAAAATACTTCTGTTCAAATTCCCGATTTAAAACCTGAGAATCAGCTGTTTCTACATCTTCTACAAAGATTGAAGGTTTAGCACGTAGCGCAGCAGCAAACATCGGATCTTCATCTGTTACAGATGGGGGTTGTGTTGCCCATTCTTCATTATAAACAGTAGGTACATCTGGAGTACGAATCCAACAAAAGGCAACTCTACCAAGGTTATTCTGTGGATTGTGCAGATATAGAAAACATCTATCAGACTGTAAAAAATCGCCTATAGCTGGTAACAGTGCAGAAAATATAGCATCTGGTGTTTGAGATGATTCTACAATATTTTTGAGTGCAGAAGGAAGTTCTTGCTGAGTCATATAACTAAGCTGATTTTAATTGAATAATCCCTTTATCAAAAACGCGATTATTAGTAGCGATCGCACTTATTTCTATTCTATCTTTATACACTTCATAAGAAGCAAAACTTAAGTCACTGGTAGAATATCCTGTCCACTCAGAACGCCCTACAGGACGATTACCAGCACCCGCACCACAAATTAAATAAGTTGTCCCATCAATAGCACGAGTGCGTTCATAATTATGCTCGTGACCATTGATGTAAAGTTGAACGCCGTATTTTTTAAATAGGGGAGTAAAAGTTTTAATAAAATCTGGATTATTCCCATACTGACCCGATGAATAAATCGGATGATGACCAAACACTACTTTCCAAGGAGCATTACTAAGACTTAATTCTTTTTCTAACCAACTTAGCTGATTTTTCCAATCAGCATTTCCGTTAGTATCTAAAGCGAAAAATTGTACTTGATTACGTTTAAATGTATAGTAACGCCCCTTCATATTAAAGCCAGCATACTTGACTTGTGGATCGCCATTTTCAGTACGAATATCGTGATTACCTAAACAAGCCTGAAATTTCACACCAAGCTTTAGTAAACCTTGATAGGGACGTTCAAAAACTGCATTAATTTTCTCAATCTCGCCGTTATTGTAAATGTTGTCTCCAGCTAAAACGACTAAATCATAAGGATTTTTCTGATGATACGCATTCATCGCTCTAGCCACAGCATACTGTCCTTTAGCGCCAGTCCCCGTATCTGCAACAGACACAAAACGTAATAACAAGTCTTTTTTGGCTGGGTTAGCGGCTATAGCTGTTGTTGAGTCGCTAATATCAGCACTTTGATGATTTTGATGAGTAAACATCCAGGCTAAAAATCCTGTACCAATGGCGCTGAAGCTACTTAAAAATAAAAATTGACGGCGTTTCAGGTTCATAACTCACCAAATTTAATAAATAGTCAGTTTAGCTGAAGCAATGTGCAATGTAGTGATACATTAAGGCAAAAGAAGGCAGCACCAGTAATAATGTACGTTGTTTGTCTTTGATTCGCTGCTTTTGGTGAAAGTTCCATGTCACAAGACAATCAGTCAAAACCGACGGATAAGCAAGTAACTCAACCTCCCCAAAAACCTTACCAGAGAGTTCAGCCATTTTGGAAGGCTAAAATTATCCAACTTCTCCAAGGAACGATTGGGGTTTTAGAAGTAACGGTGGAAAAACTGGAGACAGCACCCCCACCTGGTACTGAGGAAAAACCAGGTTTTTTTCAGCAGCTTCAGTTGCGGTGGGGTGGATTGTTAAGGACAATCCGCTTGTTTTTACCATCAAATTTGTCAACAAAGTTATCAGATACAGCTTTGACGGGAATTGTAACTGGAATTGCTGTAATTCTCGTTTGGACAACTACGACTATCTTTACTGGGAAACCTACGGAAATAGCAACTGTTCCCCCAGTTGAAGAGGTTCCGATACCAACACCAACGATAACTACTCCACCGGAGTCAGTTGTACCAGAACCACAGCCAACAGAGGAAATTACACCGCCAGAAGCACAAATTACCCCACCAACACCAGAACCAGAACCAGAACCAGAACCAATTCCTACGCCAACGCCAATCCCAACACCAACGCCAACGCCGACACCCATCATAGAATTGACACCTGAACAAGCTTTGATTGCAGCTATTGAAAATCAGGTAGCTGAAATTAGCGATCGCGTTGCCTCTGGTCTGATAAAGTCAATTCAAGCCAACTTCCGTACAAGTAACTTGACTGTCAAAATTAGTAACGATTGGTACACTCTCAATGAATCTCAGCAAGACAAACTAGCTGCGGAAATATTACAACGCTCTCAAGAACTTGATTTTACCCATTTAGAAATTCTCGACTCCCAAAATCAGCTAATAGCTCGTAACCCAGTTGTTGGGACTGAGATAGTAATTTTTAAACGGCAAACAGCAAGTTAAAATAATTCGTAATTCGTAATTCGTAATTCGTAATTCGTAATTTTGAGTGAATTTTCAGTATTTATGTTAGAAAATGTTTTGCTATTGCTGAAAGCTTGTGAAAATTTAAATATCAGCTATGAAATTCTTCATCCTTCGGAAAATTTAGTCAAAATAAAATTGAATAGTAAACAGCATTATTTTTGTAACTATAGCACTCCCTTACTTAATCAAGCAGTAGCACACCTGCTCAAAGACAAAGAATATACTTATCATGTTTTAAATAAAAAAGTTAAACTTCCTCGGACAGTGGGTTTTCTTTCCCCTTTTTGCGACACCAAATATCAGATTTACTTAAAATTTCCAACTATTCAAGATATCGTATTAGAAATAAAAGAAAACTTTGAAACACCAGTAATTATTAAAAGAAACTCTGGTGCAAGCGGACATAATGTCTTTTTGTCTAAGAATCTAGATGAAATTGAAACTGCTTTAAAAGAAATTTTTACTATTAATCATAAATATGATTACGTCGCTCTTGCTCAAGAATTTATTCATATCAAATCTGAATATAGAGCGGTTTTCTTAAATAAAGAGTTAGTTTTGCTCTATGAAAAAGATATAACTGATGCGAAATTTATCGGTAATCTCAGTCCTCTACACTGGGATGGTGCGAAAGCCAAGTATATTAACGATCCACAAATACTATCAGAGATTGCTAATTTTGCTCAACCAGTTTTTGAAGAATTAGACCTTGATTATGGTGGTTTTGATATCGTATTAGATCGAGATAATCAATATTGGTTAATTGAAATCAACTCTCACCCCAATTTTGGCATCTTTATTAGAGACAATGGAGAGGAGCATGTGTTGAAAATTTTTGAAAAAATGCTCGTTAGCCTAGCCTCAAAATAAAAAATTGGCATTGCATAATTAAAGTATGAATTTAAGCGTAGGCGTAGCCCTTCTCCTGTCGGAGACGCTGCGCGTAGCTTACTTCCCCAAAGGGGTACGGCTGCGCTCAGGAACCGCCCGTCGTAGACATCGCAGGAGCAATGTCCAAGGTCTGCATCAACTCATATCCACGTCAGCCACGCAAGCTTAACCCTCTTGTGTGACTGCAAGCAGATAGAGTTTTTAGAAAGTAGAGGTGTATCAAGTGAAGTTAGATCCTAATCAAAATTATACCTTTAGTAAGTATTTTGAAAATGGTTATTATTCAGAAGACTTAGCTGATTATTTCGGGTATAAGTTAGTTTTAGTTAATTTAATGTTACCACTATATCAAGGAGAGTTAGATAGGTTAGCTGAACTAAGAGATAGAATTACTGAAGTACTGCCTTATGTACCTTTAACTACGGAGTTGGCAAGAAGAGAAGTAATAATATCTAAGGTAGTCTTAGAGTTAATTCATTATACAAATGTTCAGATTAGAATTGAATTTTGCATCAAAGTTTCTAATCTACTTCAGGGAAATTTAGATTATCTAATTAGAACTTATCAAACAAATCAATTGTTAGTAGTTGAAGCTAAATATGAAGATTTAACTAGAGGATTCACTCAATTAGTTGCCGAAATGATAGCGTTAGATCAGTGGGAAGAATCTCCTGCAATTACAAAGCAACCTATTTTGATCGGTTCTGTAACTACAGGTAAGATATGGCAGTTTGCTAGATTAGATAGAGCAAACAAACATTTTGAATTAGCAATTAATAGTTATAGAGTTCCAGAAGATTTAGAAGAACTAATGCGAATTCTCCTAGCAGTCTTAAAATCAGAATAGGCGTTCTAGGAAGACATATTCAAAACACTAATATTTTCATAAACGCCAAAATTCACTAATTTGATTAGCTAATATATCGGTTTGCAATTGAGTCCAATACAGACCTAATCTTTAATCCTAACCCTTGTAGCGTTGGAGAGTAAAACTCCAAACTCCAAACTCCAAACTCCTAACTCCTAACTCCTAACTCCTAATTTCTAACTCCCCACTCTCATTGCCTGAGTTGGTATCCATACAGTAAAAATCGAGCCAATACTTACAGCTGATTCTACTTCAATTCGACCTCGATGGAGTTCCACGAGTTGTTTAGTTAAAGCTAGTCCAAGTCCAGTGCCTTCGTAGCGGCGGCGATAAGGTGTATCGAGTTGCTGAAATTTCTCAAACAGTAATGGTAATTGTTCTTCAGGAATGCCAATTCCGGTGTCTTCCACTTGAAAAATAGCAGTATTATCTTCCACCCAAAGACGTAAGGTAACGCTGCCACTTTTAGGGGTAAATTTAATCGCGTTAGTTAACAGATTCCAAAGAATTTGTTCTACTCGTTTGGCATCGGCGGTAAAGCGATCGCACCTGGGATCGATTTGCAAATCAAGTATAAGATTAATTTGCTCGCTCGTTGCTTTTTTTTGCAGCGACTTCACAGCATTCTCGGCAACATTCACCAAAGAAAATTCCGAAATATTTAAAGCTGTTTTACCAGCCTCGATTTGCGATAAATCGAGGATGTCATTAATCATTGCTAATAAATGTTCTCCACTGTCGTGGATGGTTTGCAGATAACCCCGTTGTCGTTGGCTCAATTCACCCAAAGGCCAGCGTAATAACGTTGAAGACATCCCAATCACATAAGTTAAAGGTGTGAGCAATTCATGACTGATAGTAGCGAGAAACTCACTTCTAATTCGGCTAGCAGCTTCGGCGGCGAGTAGAGCATCGCGTAGAGCCATTGTCCGCTCAATAACTCGTTGTTCGAGATTTTGTTTTTCTTGGGTGAGAGTTTGCATTAACTCAGCTTGGTGAATAGCGATCGCTAATTGTTCTGCGATCGCAACCAGCAAGCTTTTTTCGCTATCATTCCATTGGTATGGGCGATCGCACTGATGAGCAATCAGCAATCCCCACAGTTTGTCCTCAAACATTATCGGTGCAGCTAACTTAGCCCTAACTTGGCATTCCCTTAAAAAATTCAACAAACATTCTTCTAGAGCATAAGTTTTTTCGACATCATCCACAGCCAAGGTAAAACCTTGCTGATACTTCTCCCAACACTGAGAGGTTCGGATAAAGCAATTTTTTTCCGTGTAATTCAACACCGATGTAATAGCATTTGTAGCACGAGCTTCATAGACAATATAACCTCCATACTTTTGGCAGTCTCCTAGTAGAGGTTGATTATTTGTTGATATAAAAGGCGAGTATCGATCGTTGTTTTCGTGTATAGAAAAATAGATTTCGGTAGATTCCCTAACCGATAGTTCCATGTCTGTTGTCAGTGCCGTTTCATTGAAGGGAATAGTATCAGACTGGTATGGTTGAGTATTTACTTGAGAAGCTGCAAATTTATAAATTACTAATCTGTCTAATTCCAAAAACTCACGCACCTGTGTAATCGCCGTTGCCATAATGACCGGCAAATCTAGGCTTTTGCGGATCTGCGTTGTTACCTGGTTTAACAACCGCTCTTGGGAAATTTGTTTTTTTAAAGCATCTTCCACTGGCTGACAGATATAAACTGCTGGCCCAATTGGGCTTGGAGATGCTATTATTTCTTGGTTTGGCTGAGTTAGGAGATATTCTAATAACAACAGCGTGAATTGACTTTGGAGTGTGGCGTCATTGGGTTTAATAATTTGCTGATAGCGTTCGAGATTTTGGTGAGTATAAGAATCGCACTCAAACAAGTCTTTCAATTCGTAGACAAAAGAAGCGATCGCCTCCAAATTAAACGTCAACTGAGCATTGATTTCTGAGTAAATTCCTTGCCCCTCTATTTCCCTGCTTCCTTGCTCAAATGTTCCTACCAAAAGGGCGCTAAACTGCTCAGAAACCACTAATGTAAACCTTTGCCTTTGCCACTCCACAGGTATGTAAATCCGCGCCAACGTAGCTTCTGTCAGTATCAAAACGGCACTTCCCACCGTTTGAGCCATTTGTTCTAACAACTCCCCAAGCTGATTAAATACAACAATAGGCAAGGTTCGAGAAAAGCTCAAATCAGGAGAACTAAGCATTTTCAATCATTTTGGTAAGAGAGGGCACAATCCAGGGAAAAAAGTTTGTTTTGATTATGTACTAACCAATAACTTAAAACGGTAACACAGGATTATGCATCGTATAAGTAGCACATCAGGTGGATGGAATCAGTCAGAAGGTATAACTTTTTTAGAACAAACTCCCGCGCCTTTCGTCTTGATTACGGCTGCTGATACTGACATTCAAACCTTGGCAGCTGCGGTGACAAAATTACCTGCAAGCTTTCCTGCATTAAGAGTCGCCAACCTGTTGCAGTTGCAGCAACAATTAAGCATAGATACTTATGGCGAGCAAGTTTTGGAACTTGCCCAAGTAATTATTTTGCGCCTATTAGGAGGACGTTCTTACTGGGGTTATGGCTTAGAAGTAGTGCAAGAAATTGTGCAACGAAATGGTAGAACCCTCATTGTAATGCCAGGGGATGACGCTTTCGATCCCGATTTAATTTCCCAGTCTACCGTGCCTTTGGGTATTGTTAACCAGGTATGGCAGTATTTTAGCGAAGGCGGCGTGGAAAATTTCGTTAATGCTCTGCAATTTATCTCCGATAGTTGCTTATTAACTGCATATAATCCCCCATCACCTCAACCGATTCCGCGCGTGGGATTGTATGAGTGGGGAGTGGAGGGGCAGGGGAGCAGGGGGGCAGGGGAGCAGGGGAGCAGGGGAGAGTTAGAACTTCGTTCATCCACCTTTGAACTGGATGAATCCACCTCAGATACTCGTTCATCCACCTCAGAAGCTCAAGGCTTCCAATGCCCAATGCCCACTTGCCCTGAGCGAAGCCGAAGGGATGCCCCATGCCCCATGCCCAAAGTCGGCATCCTTTTCTACCGTGCTCATTATTTAGCGGGGAATACTAAAGTAATTGATGCTTTATGCGAAGCTTTGGTACAGAAAAATTTACAACCAGTGCCAGTATTTGTTTCTTCATTGCGTGAACCAGATGTGCAAGTTGAGTTGAGTGAATTTTTCCAACCTAAAGAAGCTGAATCAATTGCTGTGCTGCTAAATACCACTAGTTTTTCTCTAGCACGCTTGGAAAGCGAAACACCCCAAACCGAACTTTGGCAAAAATTAGATGTGCCTGTGTTGCAGGTGATCCTTAGTGGCGGAGCGATTGAGCAGTGGGAGTCACAGTTTCAAGGGCTTTCTCCCCGCGATATTGGGATGAATGTGGCGCTACCAGAAGTAGATGGGCGGATTATTACTCGTGCTGTGTCTTTTAAAGCATTGCAAACTCGTAATCCCCATTTAGAAACAGATGTGGTAATTTATGAACCAGTGAGCGATCGCATCGAGTTCGTTGCTAACCTAGCAGCAAATTGGGCGCGTCTACGTTCCAAACCACCCCAAGAACGTCGAATTGCCCTAATTCTGGCAAACTACCCCAACCGCAATGGCCGCCTCGCCAATGGTGTGGGACTCGACACCCCAGCTAGTTGTGTAGAAATCTTGCAAGCTTTACGTCAAGCTGGGTATGAAGTAGAAAATCCACCTGCTCAAGGAGACGAGTTGATTCAACGGCTGACAGATGGTGTAACCAACGATCCAGAAGGTAAAGAATGGCTTCCCGTACACCAAAGTGTTTCTTGGGAAGAATATCAAGAATATTTCGCTTCATTACCGCCAGCAGTTCAGCAAGGTATTAGTGAAAGGTGGGGAATAGGGCATGGGGCATGGGGCATGGGGCATGGGAAGAAGGGAGATGAAGATAATAACCAATCCCCAATCCCCATTTCTGGAATTAAACTCGGCAACATCTTCGTGGGAATTCAGCCTGCAAGGGGTTATGATAATGACCCCAGTTTGAATTATCATGCGCCGGATTTAGAACCAACCCATGCTTATTTAGCTTTCTACTATTGGGTTAGAGAAACTTTTGGTGCTGATGCTGTAGTTCATGTAGGAAAACACGGAAATCTAGAATGGCTACCGGGTAAAAGTGTGGCTTTATCGAGTAATTGTTATCCAGAAGTAGCTTTCGGCGCACTTCCCCACCTGTACCCATTTATTGTCAACGATCCTGGTGAAGGTTCCCAAGCCAAACGTCGCGCTCAAGCGGTGATTATAGATCACCTCACGCCGCCAATGACTCGCGCGGAACTCTACGGTTCTTTGCAACAGTTAGAAAATTTAATTGATGAGTATTATGAAGCCGACAGTTTAGATCCTTCGCGTTTGCCAGTAATTCGCGATCGCATCCGCGAACTGGTAGTCAAAGAAAATCTCCATCTAGATTTAGGAATCCAAAATGAAACAGAAATTTTTAATTCGGAATCTCTAGTTTTGAATTCCATCGGTGGCTATCTTTGTGAATTGAAAGAAGCCCAAATCCGCGATGGCTTGCATATTTTTGGGCAATGTCCCCAAGGACGGCAATTAAGGGATTTAATAGTAGCGATCGCTCGCATCCCCAATCGCCATTCTTCAGGTATTACCCGTGCGATCGCTCAAGATTGGGGACTAGACTTCGATCCCCTCACAGCCGATTTGTCAATGCCTAGCGGTGAATACTCAATAGTCAATGGCACAGAATGCCGTACCCTCGGTGATATCGTCGAAGTCCTAGAAGAACACGCCGCCCTTTTAGTAGAACAACTCATAACTCCTAACTCCTCACTCCTAACTCCTAACTCCCCACTTAACACTACCCTTAACTGGATACGCGATCGCCTCCTCCCAGCTTTACAACAAACCCACGAAGAAATCACCCATTTATTACACGGACTCGATGGCGGATATGTCCCCAGCGCTTCATCTGGCGCACCCACGCGCGGCCGCCCAGAAGTTCTACCAACAGGGAAAAACTTTTATTCTGTCGATATTCGCGCCATTCCCACCGAAACAGCTTGGGATATCGGGAGAAAAGCTGCTGAAACCCTCGTTGAATATTACACTCAAGAGCATGGCGAGTATCCCAAAACACTAGGTTTATCAATGTGGGGAACAGCCACCATGAGAACAGGCGGTGATGATATTGCTGAAGCCTTGGCTTTACTCGGAGTTCAACCTGTATGGGATGGTGCAGCGCGGCGAGTAGTGGATTTTGAAATTTTGCCCCTAGCGATTTTAGGGCGTCCCCGTGTAGATGTTACCTTGCGAATTTCGGGATTCTTCCGCGATGCTTTTCCCAACTTAATTGACTTATTCGATCAAGCAGTATCAGCAGTAGCAGATTTAGATGAACCGCCAGAACAAAATCCTCTAGCGGATGCAGTTCGCCAAGAAACTGAATTGTGGACAAACCAAGGATTAACTGTAGAAGAAGCAGTGGTGCGATCGCGCTATCGCATTTTTGGTTCTCGCCCAGGTGCTTACGGCGCTGGACTCCAAGGTTTAATCGAATCGCAAAACTGGACAGATGACGAAGATTTAGCCCGCGCCTACATTAACTGGAGTTCTTACGCCTACTCTTCGGAAAACTTGGCAGAGGAGCAGGGGAGCAGGGGAGCAGGGGAGCAAGGGAGCAGGGGAGCAGGGGAGCAGGGGAGCAGAGGAGCAGGGGAGCAGGGGAGCAGAGGAGCAGAAATTATTCCTAATCCCCAGTCCCCAATGCCCAATGCCCCATGCCCCATGCCCAATGCCCAGTCCCCAGTCCCCAATACCGAAGCCTTCAAACAACGCTTGTCCCAAATGCAAATAGTCCTGCACAATCAAGACAACCGCGAACACGATCTACTCGATTCTGATGATTATTACCAATTTCAGGGTGGCTTAACAGCAGCTGTGCGTTCTCTACAGGGAAAAAATCCCCAAACTTACTTTGGAGATAATTCTATACCCGCCCAACCACGCGTTCGTCAACTGAAAGCAGAAATTGCACGAGTGTATCGTTCTCGCGTAGTTAATCCCAAGTGGATTGCAGGAGTAATGCGCCACGGATACAAAGGTGCTTTTGAAATGGCGGCCACGGTAGATTATCTATTCGCCTACGATGCAACCGCAAAATGTGCTGAAGATTACATGTATCAAGGCATAGTAGATGCTTATTTACTCGATCCAGTTGTTGTAGAATTTATTCAGCAAAATAACCCTTACGCACTGCGTGATATTGCTGAAAAATTATTAGAAGCACACAAGCGCAATTTATGGGAGGATGTAAATATAGGAACATTAGAAGCTTTGAGGAACCTAGTACATCAAGCTGAAGCAGTTATCGAAGAAAAATCAATGGTGTAGGAAACAAATATGGAGAATCTTGCGTATTTGCACCTAGCTTTCGCCTACGAAGACAGCACACCCAGTGAATTGGTCTCCCTCAGTTCCTTGTTTAAGGACGCAGCTGCACCAGACTGGAAAAGGCTTTCAGGTAGGGCTTGGAAGTATATGTTGCCCCTTGCTCTGTCTTTATCTATTCTTGGCGCTGTCAGCAGCGTCATGGCACTAGAAAAAGGCGATCGAGGCCCTTCTGTCAGAAATCTACAACAAAAATTGCGAACAGCAGGTTTTTACCAATCTTCTGTTACCCAAGTATATGACGCACCCACCCAAGAAGCTGTACGGCGCTTTCAAAAGGCCGCTGGTTTACCAGTTGACGGCATTGTTGGAACAAGCACTCTGCAAAAATTAGAAAGTTGGCAAGCGAAAAAGCCTACAACTAGGGCTACACAAGCTCAAAGAACTACTGCTGTAAGCGCACAAGCGAAAAAGTCCAGCACTACTAGTTCAGCCACCAGCAAACGCCGCAATCCTAACTACCTTGCTAAGGGGGATGAAGGTGAAGATGTCAGAGCTTTACAGGAACGGTTAAGAATCGCAGGCTTTTATTACGGAAACGCCACAGGCATATTTGGCCCAATTACCGAAGAATCTGTCAAGCGGTTCCAAGATTCTTACAAATTAAGCGTTGACGGTGTTGTTGGCCCAGCAACATTAGCTAAATTGCCAGAAACTGGCATTGGTGATGGAGAAGAGGCTCCCAAAAAGGTAGTCAATCGAGACAAACTTCGTGTAGGCGATCGCGGTGAGCCAGTTAGAATTGTTCAAGAACAATTGATCCAAGCAGGATATTTAGAGGGAGAGCCAAATGGCTACTATGGCCCTTACACTGCTGATGCTGTAAAGAGATTTCAGGCGGCTAATTTCTTAGCAGCAAGTGGTGTTGCTGGCCCAACTACGCGAGCTAAGTTATATAGCTCAGTTAATACTACTAGCAAAAGCGAATTTAATACCTTAGAAATTCAAACCCGACTCCGGGAACGGGGTTTTTATAAAGGCAAGCTCAATGGTGTGATGGCAGATGACACCAAAAAAGCGATTAAACAAGCCCAAGAATTCTACGGGATTAGTCTTAAGGATCTTAAGAGCGGACGCTTTTAACATCCGCTTTGGTGTCTTTAGTATCAGTTCCCAACTGGTTGCTTGCCTCCAGTAACAGCAAATTACGAACTGCTCAGATTCCATTTATTTGGTTAATTTGAGTAGTTTCGTCTTATTTATCCACCCAAGTGCTAAAGCGGCATCAGCGCCCGTTGGCACTTGGGACACACTGCATGGATGGTCATTTGACAATCTAAGAGGTGAAAACCTTCTTTTTGAGCGGTTTTTGACCCAATTTTTAAAATTGAATCATTTTTAAACTCAATAGTTGAGTTGCATCGAACACAAATTAAGTGATGGTGATGGTGGGGATAGGGCTGGTTGATCTCATAATGCTTATGTCCCTCACCCAATTCTAATTCTCGTAAAATTCCCATCCTTGCCATCAACTTCAAAGTCCGATAAATAGTTGACAGACTGATCCCTTCACCATCAGTTTCGAGCCGATGATAAAGATCCTCCGCACTCAGATGTTCTCCTTGCGGAAGTTCTTGAAAAATGTGTAAAATTGTTTCGCGCTGGGGAGTTAAACGCCAGCCTCGTTCGTTCAGTTCTGCCTTGAGTGAAGTAGTTGTGTAGACAGTCATACTAATAGTTCTCAACAAAGCTTGTTAGTTGAGAATATAACAAATCTTGGGAGCAATTTGCAACAATCATTGCTTATTGAGAACTCTTACTAAATATTTAAGAACAATTCATCAAATCTTGAGCAAAATTCAAGTAATTAGCTGTAGTGCATTTAATTTGCATACAGCTAATAGTTAGGATACTTGTAACGATTGCATCCCTTGACTTTGGATTTTGCATAAGTTAAATTTGAATTCTTAGTTGCTCCCCACCTTCAAGATATCTGAGCAAAGATTGGGGACAACTTTTATACAGTTTAATGCTAATTATTTGCTGTAAGCCAATAAAAGGCTTTTGACCTGGGAATAAAATCACCCTTTTGTCCCTAGTCATTTGTCAAGTGTAATTTTCTAATGACAAATGACTAATGACAAATGACTAACTCAGAGACTCCAAATAGTCGCGGATGAGGTTGCGGCGCTTGGGTTGACGTAGCTTTTGCAAAGCCTTAGATTCAATTTGGCGGACTCGTTCGCGCGATAAGTCAAGAGCGCGGCCAATTTCTGCCAAAGAATAAGGATGACCATCTGCCAAACCAAACCGCATCAGAATTACATCGCGCTCCCGACTAGTCAAATCTGATAGAAGATGATGCAAATCTCTTTGTAAAGATTCTCGCATTAACATCTCTTCTGGAGTTACACTGTCAGTTTCGAGTAATTCGCCTAACTCAGTGTCTTTATCTTTTCCTACTTTGGTTTCCAAAGAAACGGAGCGAGGAACCCGCAACAAAACTTCTCGGACTTGGGTCGGTGTCATCTCTAACTCTGTTGCTAAATCTTCTAGAGTTGGGGTGCGACCTTTTTCTTGAGCTATTTTGCGTTGGGCTTTTTTGATTTTGTTTAACTTTTCGGTAATATGGACAGGAAGGCGGATCGTGCGACTAGAAGTAGCGATCGCCCGTGTAATACCCTGACGAATCCACCAGTAAGCATAGGTACTGAAGCGATAACCCTTAGTTGGGTCAAATTTTTCTACAGCCCGCTCCAAACCTAATGTACCTTCTTGGACTAAATCTAACAATTCCAAACCACGATTTTGATACTTCTTAGCAACAGACACAACTAAGCGAAGATTCGCTTTAATCATGTGTTCTTTTGCTTGGAGTCCTTGGGATTGGACTTGCTCCAACTCTTCTACAGTCAACTTAGCGATTTCAGCCCAGCGACGTTTCCCATTTGCCAAAATCGGTCTGAGATCGGATAAAATTATGTCAGCAGTGGCAGCCCATCTTTCCAAAGACGGGCGATGTCCTAGTTCCGAGGTTAGACGTTCTTGAACTTCAACTAACCTTAGATAGGGTGTAATCACTTCATCCCCTTGCTTTGCGGCGTTAGCAAGTACTATCCGCATCCGCAAGTAGCGTTGGACTTTTTGAGCTTCTGAAACCTCTTCATCACGCCCCAACAAGCGAACCCGACCAATTTCTTGAAGATATAGACGTACTAGGTCTGTACTCCGACGGTTGGTGCTAGCAGCAAAGTTAGCATTGTCTACAGTTGCCAGTTCTAGCTCCTGTAGGTCATCTACCGATAACTCACTGTCATCAACCGTGAGATCCGAGTCCAAAGCCTGGCTAGACTTTTTGGTGTTGTAGGGGGCGTCTGCATAAAAAGATGTTGCTGGCATAAAGATCGTCTCAATGGCTCCAGGTAACAATAGATTTCGGTCAGCTTAGATTACGGTCAGCTATTCAACTGTTGCTATTGTTCCCGCGATTAACGATGAACTAACATGGTTGAACGTTCCCTTACAATTTTTTTTAGAAATTAACTGTAAGGGTTTTATTGGATACAGAATTACTGAACTTAATCGGCTGCTAAACTTTTGATTAAACCAATAGCTATTTAAATCCACAGCTAGGTTTGCAATATTTGAACTACTTAGTTAATATTTCAACCTTGATGGTTTTTTGATAGTAACTTTTGTAACACAGTATAAACATCCTTCAGTGAATGTCATCTTTATAATTGGCATAGTCACATTTACATGGGTGCAAAAGTAATATCCTGACGATTTAGCAATTTTTTCTCAGGATTATTCAGGTATAAGTAGAACTAATAGATATCGGGAAAGTGATTAGCATTAACGGCGAAAATTCTCTCGACACGGAGATAGAAGATGCGGATAAATTATCAAACACCCTCTTTGTGTACCTACGTCGTTTTGTATGTCAGTCTGAAAGTGCCAATTTCAAATTGACAGACTACTAACTAGTAGTCCATCAAGCTAAGGAAAGCTTGTTATGTAGTAAGCACTTCAGTGCTTAATATAAGGACTAAAGTCCTTACTACTAACTTATTTAGCTATAAGTTGATTTGACAGACCACTAACTAGTAGTTGTACTCTGGCTTGATATCTCGCAACATCAGTTCATCAAGTGCTTGTCGGGGTGTGATTTCGCCTTGAAGTAATCGATAAACTTGCTCGGTAATTGGGACTGCGATGTTTTGTTGGTTGGCTCGTTGCATCAAAACTCGGCAAGTATTTACTCCTTCAGCAGTTCCTTGTAAATTGGCGAGAGTTTCTGTAAGTGACTTACCGCCAGCTAGCTGATAGCCGACTTGGTAATTGCGACTTAAGGGACTGTTGCACGTTGCTAACAAATCTCCTAGACCCGATAAACCATAAAATGTTTCCGTCTTAGCGCCCCAGTTGTTGCCGATGCGAACCATTTCTGTAAGTCCACGGGTAACTAAAGCAGCTTTGGCATTGGTTCCCAGATGTAAACCATCGCATACACCAGCTGCGATCGCAATCACATTTTTCAGTGTTCCTCCCAGTTCTACCCCCAAGGGATCGGGATTCGTATATACCCGGAAACGATGAGAAGAAAATACTAACTGCACTACTTCCGCAGCCGTGGGGATGTTACTGGCTACCACCGTGGCTGCTGGTAATTCCATTTGAATTTCTTTTGATAAATTAGGCCCAGATAAAACAACCACTGGATGGTTAGGGAATATTGTTTGCCAAATTTGTGAAGGTGTACAGGTGGTTTGGGGATCTAAGCCTTTCGTCGCCGTCACAAAAATTGTCTCTGGAGAAAGGGGGAAAGACTCAACTTCAGAAGCAACACCTCTCACACCAATCATTGAGATAGCGGACAGGATTATTTGAGCATCTTTTAAAACTGCTTGAAGAGTTTGGGAACCTTGACGCGACCACACGCGCACCTGATGACCATTTGCAGCAGCAAGATTTGCCAGAGATGCACCCCAAGCACCCGCACCCAGAATTGCAACGGAAAGTTTTGTGTTGGAGTACATCTGCTCACTCATAACTCCTAATTCCTAACTCCTAACTTTTGAGCGTGGGTAGCGTTCCATCAACTCCCTGACTTGTTCTGCATGATAAGAGCTTCTTGTCAATGGCGAAGAAACAACTTGTAAAAATCCGATTTTTTCTCCGAATGCCTTCCAATCAGCAAATTGTTCTGGATTGACAAATTCGTTTACTTGCAAGTGTTTTTGACTGGGTTGGAGATATTGCCCAATGGTCAAAATGTCGCAATCGACAGTTCGCAAGTCTTGCATAACTTGGCGAATTTCTGTGTCAGTTTCACCGAGTCCAACCATGATCCCGGATTTAGTGTATGTGCTAGGAGAAAGTTGGCGAGTGCGTTGCAATAATTCTAATGTGCGATCGTAGTTTCCTTGGGGACGCACCCGGCGATATAGGCGTGGAACAGTTTCAGTATTGTGGTTTAATACCTCTGGTGCAGCCTGTAGAATTAACTCCAGAGCATTCCAATTACCGCATAAGTCAGGAATTAGCACCTCAATTGTGGTGTTGGGTGAAACAGAGTTAACTGCATCAATACACGCCATAAACTGAGATGCACCACCATCAAGCAAGTCATCTCGGTTGACAGAAGTGATGACTACATGATTAAGGTTCAGGCGGCGAACAGCTTCCGCTAGTCGTTTAGGTTCTGTGGGGTCTAGTGGTTTGGGTTTTTTCTCAAAATCAATATCGCAGTAGGGACAAGCGCGTGTACAAGCGGGGCCCATAATCAAAAACGTGGCAGTCCCAGCATTGAAGCATTCACCAATATTCGGACAGGACGCTTCCTCGCAAACTGTATTGAGGGCTAAATCCCGCAAAATTTCTTTAACGTTACCGATGCGTTCACGCTGAGGTGCTTTCACCCGCAACCAGTCTGGTTTTACAGTCACAATCCGCTTTTACCACTAGAGTTATACAAACTTAATCCTAGCAAGCAAAGTCTTTGATGAAGCGATCGTATATAGATGTAATTCTGCTATTTAGTGCAGGTTATGATATTCTTAATTTACAATGCCATTTTTATGGCGGGATGTGGCGCAGCTTGGTAGCGCACTTCGTTCGGGACGAAGGGGCCGCTGGTTCGAATCCAGTCATCCCGATTTTTTGATGTAGAGCGACAAATTATTTGTCGAATGCTCCTCTATTAACTTAAATATAGCTGACTTTCTTTGAGTCTAAAAAATACCGCCCGAAGTCGTGTACTTAAAGGTTTCAATTCCTAATAGGGATTTTAGTTGATTGCGATATTACCTAATGGTAAAAAACCAGTATGCACTCTCCTATGTTTCAATCCCTAATAGGGATTTTAGTTGATTGCGATTTTCCCAGGAATGCCATACAGTCACATGAAGTTTAGTTTCAATCCCTAATAGGGATTTTAGTTGATTGCGATTTTCCTAATCTAGCTGCGTTGATTCCTAGTGTTTGTTTCAATCCCTAATAGGGATTTTAGTTGATTGCGATTAGTCTTTTCTCGTTTCCAAAGCCAGCATAAAAGTTTCAATCCCTAATAGGGATTTTAGTTGATTGCGATATTGCACTGCGACGATTTAGCAAGTTCCACAAGAAGTTTCAATCCCTAATAGGGATTTTAGTTGATTGCGATTGGCACGATTTATTACAAAGCACTTTCAGAAGGGTTTCAATCCCTAATAGGGATTTTAGTTGATTGCGATTCACAATGTCAGCGCGATCGCCTGCATTGCCTATGCGTTTCAATCCCTAATAGGGATTTTAGTTGATTGCGATTTTTGTTGCTTTTGTTGGATAATCGTTGTTGTTTAGTTTCAATCCCTAATAGGGATTTTAGTTGATTGCGATGCTCACTTTTAGCGTATTTGAGGTTTATTAGGTTGTTTCAATCCCTAATAGGGATTTTAGTTGATTGCGATCCTCAAACTGTAATGATTCTACATGATGCAGTAGTTTCAATCCCTAATAGGGATTTTAGTTGATTGCGATGCTTCTGTTAGCAGAATCTTAAGCATAAAAAATCTGTTTCAATCCCTAATAGGGATTTTAGTTGATTGCGATCTATCATTAATAGACTCTAAAAGTAGTACAACTGGTTTCAATCCCTAATAGGGATTTTAGTTGATTGCGATAAGAGATGCAATAATTAATGGTTTATCTTCTAATGTTTCAATCCCTAATAGGGATTTTAGTTGATTGCGATTATAGGGGTAATTGCACGAATAAATTCTGGGTTAGTTTCAATCCCTAATAGGGATTTTAGTTGATTGCGATTCGCTCGATCGCCTTTGTTCCAATCACCCCAAATTATTTTGTTTCAATCCCTAATAGGGATTTTAGTTGATTGCGATGCAGGCGTCTGAAAGCCCTGTGTTATTTTGTTTTCAAGGTTCAACAGCGCGAATGCGAAAATCATAACATAAGGATTGGGAATTGTGCTAACTGTAAATAGCTGAAAGTCAGTTTATACGAGGTGCGCGGATGGTTTTAAGATGCTAAAGCTCTCAAATTCTTGCAGATAAAGCAATCTAGCCATTTTTGTACTAACCCTTTCACCAACACCTACCCATTCGCGCACTTATCAAAAAAACTAGTCTAAATTACTTAAAAGTTTTCCTTAACAGCTAACATCTGTAAAATCTTTTCTACACGATCCAACTCTCCAACGATGCGCCGAATTGGATGAGGCCAAACCTTGACAAGGGTAGGAGTTGCAGAAACCTGATTTAGTTCTGCTTGTTCTGGATGGCTTAAAACATCAATCACCTTCAAAGTATAAGGGTGTTTGAGCGATCGCTCTAACAATTCGTGTAAATTTTGCAGAATGCGTTCAGTAGAACTGCTATGTCCGGCAACAAATAAGCGGAGAACATAGCCTTGGGTAATGGCTTCTTTTTTTTGTACTATTACTGGTTGGTGATATTTTGGCACAGGTTCAGAAAGGTCTAGACGGACAATTAAATCGTGATCCTCCCAAAGCTGTCTAAATGACGAACGATAGGTTGTTAACACCATGCGATCGCACAATCCCTCTTGCCAAGGAGCTGCTTGCCATACTAATTCCCCTGTGCCAAAAACAGCATTAAGCAAAGCTTGATGTCTAATTACAGCCGGATAAGCTTCAGCAAAAGTTCGCACTTGTTGAGTGCGCGGATCTAACCAATTGTCAATAGTTGCAGTATAACAAGGCACTAAAAAGTGTGGTGGCTCTGGTAAATCTAGAATTTCTTGCAAAGCCGAGCATAAATGCAAATGCCATCGACCTTGCTTGCTAGGGTCGATGCAGTAAATTAAATCTCCTCCAGGTGTAAATAGGGCAATGCCTTTAAACAATTGGGGTGTAGATAGTTTATTTGTCGTCAAGTTATTCACAGAGGTTAGGAAGCTAAAAGTAAAAAATTCTCTCTTTACCTTTTACCTTAGCTATAACCGCAACCAGGATAACAAAGATATTTGGGAGTGGAAAGTGGGGAGTGGGGATGAGGGAGATGAGGGAGAATATTGAACAAGTCTTTTCTCCATGCCCAATGCCCCATGCCCCATGCCCAATTCCCAATCCTAAACTCGACCTCGGAGAAACTGCGCCATTTCGTTAGGAGTTGGTGACATTTCCAAAGCAGTTTCTTCAGTAATGCGACCATCTTGATAGAGATTCAGCAATGACTGATTCATCGTAATCATGCCGTCAAAGCCAGCTTGTTTCATCAGCTCGCCAATTTCATCATACTTACCGTCTTTGATCCATTCTTTAATTGCCTCAGTATTGATCAGCACGTCGTGGAAAGCAGCCCGCTTACCGTCAGTTGTGCGACATAAACCTTGAGCAATTACTGCCACTAAAGACTCAGAAATCGCCACCCGCATTGCATCTTGCTCATCACCAGAATAGAGGTTGAGAATCCGTTCAATGGTTTTGACCGCGCTATTGGTGTGCAAAGTTCCCATGACTAAGTGACCAGTCTGAGCGGCTTTTAGGGCGGTGTTAACGGTTTCCTTGTCCCGCATTTCCCCTACCAGAATCAAATCTGGGTCTTCCCGCAAAGCTGCTTTCAAAGCGTTGTCAAATTTCCGGGTATGCATTCCCACTTCCCGCTGTTTGACTAAGGACTTGCGGCTTTGATGGACAAATTCTATCGGGTCTTCAATGGTAATGATATGCTTGGCCATCTCCTTATTGATGTAGTCAATCATCGCTGCCATTGTAGTGGACTTACCAGAACCAGTGGGCCCTGTTACCAAAATTAAACCTTTATGGTGATGGCAAATATCCCGAAAAATCGGAGGTAATCTCAACTGTTCCATAGTTAAGATTTTTAGCGGAATCAACCGCAACACCATTGCAGGCCCTTTGAGGGAGCCAAAAACATTAATCCGCACGCGAGCAAATTCGTATTGAGTTGCTCCGTCAAATTCTAAGGATTCTTCAAAGCGCTGAATTTCTCCCTCAGTCATCACCTCCCGCAACCAACTCATAAAAGTTTCTTTATCTGTTTCTGGATAATCTCCTGATTGAATTTCTCCTCGGCTGCGGAAGCGGGGTGGTTCACCCACACCCAAGTGCAAGTCAGAATATCCCTGATCGTAAGCTTCTCTGATTAACTTTTCTAAAGTTAGTTCTGGACTGCTGTTTTGAGGGCGAACTGAACTAGGTATTGGCGGTGGACTAGCTGGACGATGACCTGCAACAGGCGCATTAGTGCCCCTATCCATTGACATATCGAGTGTTTGTGTCATCTGTCGCTGCGTACTAAAGGTTGGGGCTGGCGGTGGAGGCGGCGGCATTGGTGGTAAATTACGTCCGGCAGCAGAGTTAGAATTTAATGGAGACTGTGATTCTGTCATATATCTTCACATTTGGCAGTTAAAAAGTTGAATTCACGAGAAGTAAAGTCACTTGCTTTGATGACTTTTGGAGAATGCTTGTCTGCAAGCCTTAGCGGTGATAAAAGGTGATTGAAACTCTAGAACCACGGTCAATCTATTTCATCCACCTCAATTGGTATCTTTTATTTCCTAAGATTTCAATACTCAGAATATTTAGATAGATTATTTAACCTATCTAAACTGGTTTAACACACGCAAGTACTTAAAAGACCTCAGAAAATACACATAGGTTAGAAAGTAAGATTTAATGCTTTTATTTTTAAAGTAAATATTCTCATGACTTAGATGAGAAATTTATCCCAGGCATGGGCACGAATTGCTAGCAATTAACAGTACAAATACTAGCAGTTCATTTATTCAGCCCGTCTAGGAATTATGAGAAAGACTACTAGTTTTTATAAGAAATGTTAAGTTGAATCGGAGCGATCGCTTGGGGATCGAGGTTTAAAGCTCATACCTTTTAGGTTCTATACCTGAAGGTAGATGCAGTAAACAACTTTTTCTCATAGATATAAAATTGACTTTATATCCATAATTACAAAAAATTAACTGTAAACTTTAGTAAATAAATGCTCATTTTCCCAATTAGTTTTTATATACTGAATTTCACTGAGACAATTCAGTTTACTCGCAAAAAAGTGAGATATTACTGAAATTAAAATCTGTTGTGTATTTTGGGAGGAAAAGTCATGGTTTCTGCTCAAAGCTCTAATCAAGGAAAGACCTACTCCTTGTTGATGATTAAAAGCTTTTTAATATGGACTTTTACATTAGCAGTATGTTTGTTGGTTGTGGGTTTTCCACTAGTTGTCTTAATGGCTACGGTCGGATGTCTGTTGTCGATTATCTTGCAATCTGTGATGCCTGTTAGTGCGGTTTTGCTTGTAGCAGGCGCTCTAATAATGTTTAATGTCATGGCAGTTGTATTGGCTGCGGGTGTGCTAACCGTTAAGGGAGTTCATCCTAGTGAAATTAAATGGTTAAGCTGGCTGCATGGAGAGGCAGACCAAATGCAGGCTACTGTTTACGCTGCTTGCCCTCTAACTTGTGAAATTAAATAGTTATTACAGGTTAATTAGACAAACAGTGCGTCTGCCCGGTTAAGCCGGGTTTTTTCATGGTTTTTATAATGTGAACTTTTAAATAGTTATTACAGCTTAATTAAACAAATAATGCATTTGTCAAGTTAAGCCGATTTTTTTATATCTTGTGTGATTTATCCATTAATATTTATGGTTTATGTGAGGATTGACCGCCGACTATTGACCATAGAGCATTGACTATAGACCATTGACTATAGATGGTAAATTACAGATAACTAATGACTAATCAAAAACGCGTTTGCATTATCTTAGGTACTCGCCCGGAAGCAATTAAACTCGCTCCAGTGATTCAGGTTTTCCAGAAGTCTTCAGAATTTCAGTTGCAAGTAATTTTAACTGGACAACATCGGGAGATGGTTGAGCAGGTTATGCAACTGTTTAATATCAAGTCGGATTATAACTTGGAAATTATGCAGGTTCAGCAATCTCTAAATGATATTACCTGCCGTAGTTTACAAGGATTAGAAGCATTATTTAAGGCGGAAAAACCAGATTTAGTAATCGTGCAAGGAGATACTACCACTGCTTTTGCCGCAGCTTTGGCAGCTTTTTATCAAAAAATTCCTATTGGTCATGTAGAAGCAGGGTTAAGAACTGATGATATCTTCAATCCTTACCCAGAAGAAGCTAATCGCCGATTGATTTCTCAAATTACTCAGTTGCACTTTGCGCCGACTCCTTGGGCTGTGGAAAATTTGCACCGTTCTGGTGTTTTGGGTGAAATTCACATGACAGGTAACACTGTAATTGATGCATTGTTAAATGTCGCTGCAACCCAAGTAGTTTGCGATGTCCCAGGCTTAAACTGGGAATCACATCGGGTTTTATTAGCAACAGTTCATCGTCGAGAGAATTGGGGAGAACCTCTGTTAGCGATCGCTCAAAGCTTTTTACAAATTTTAGACAAGTTTCCTGATACAGCTTTGCTCTTACCATTACACCGAAATCCGACAGTGCGAGTCCCGTTGCAGGAACTTTTAGGGAATCATCCTCGAATTTTCTTGACAGATCCTCTAGATTATGGGGAATTGGTAGGAGCAATTGGGCGATCGCATCTTTTACTCACTGACTCTGGAGGCTTGCAAGAAGAAGCTCCCAGCTTGGGAAAACCAGTACTAGTTTTGAGAGACACTACCGAAAGACCAGAGGCTGTGGTAGCCGGTACAGCCAAACTTGTTGGCACTACGACTGAGAACATTGTTGCAGCCGCTGCTGAATTACTCAGTGACTCAGATGCTTATGAAGCGATGGCAAACGCAATCAATCCCTTTGGGGATGGTCATGCAGCAGAGCGCATTTTGCAGATTGTCCAAAATTACATTCATGGGTAAGCAAGTTCGTAGTAAGGACTTTAGTCCTTATTTTCTAAGCACTAAAGTGCTTACTACAAACCCTGAAAACTAGTTTGACAATATTTACCGAACCACGAGATATTCCAAGGGTAGCTTCTGGTTAAATACCCAGAGCCGATCGAGTTTCGGGGCCTACAACACCATCTACAAGTAGACCTTTGCTTTGCTGAAAGCTTCGGACTCGGCTAACAGTTTCTTGACCGTAAATTCCATCAATTCTAAGATTACCTAAAGCTGTTTGCACGTCTCTGACGAGCTGACCTTTTGAACCAGGAGTAAGAATCACCGAACCGCCAACACCGCCAGGTCTAGTCACAGGAGGATTGTTAGGTCTATTACCAATCCATCGCGCAAAAACGTATCTACCTGTAGAAAGTCTGGCAAAACCATTTTCATATCGTTCAATTGCTGGAAGTGTTGCACCATTTGGTACACAGTCCACATACGAGTAGTTGCTGCTTGGGCCGGTACGGACACGTAAACAACTGCCGTTAGTCTTTACATAGGCAGCCGAACTTACTTGAATTTGAGTTACAACAGCAAATAATACACCGACACCAGCAAAAGTTAACCAAGCCGAAGATTTAAGCAGTTTTTTCCAATTGAATTGAGGTTGAGGAAGATGATACTTAGTGTTTCCAGATGCCTCTTCTTGAGCAATAAACATCTGAGAATAAGCAAGATATTCCATAATGCACTCCTTAATATGAAAAAATGAGTACTTCCAGAGAATTACTTGGTCGTTCTCTGTATTTATTCTTAGTATATTTTATATCACTGTATTTTAAAAAGTTTTTTATTGATAGCGAAATTAATAAAAAATAAAATAGGACTCATATTTGATTTTTGAAAAAAACTCAGTACAGCTTTATTCCTTCTTC
>NZ_JAVRCA010000071.1:0-45806 GCF_034530995.1 Nostoc sp. DedQUE04
CTCATCCGTATTATCTCGTAATCTTTTTCAAAAATCAAATAGGATTCCTATAGTAGTTTTAACCTGACTCACTATAAAAATCAGCCACAATATCTCGGATTTCATTTGCACCAATATCTTCTCAGACAGATTTGGAATAAATCGTTAGTAGCAAAATACTTGTAGGTGACTCAACTTGATAAATCAATCGGTATCCAGCACTCTTACCTTTTTGGATACTACTGTTACGAACTCTCACCTTATAAACAACATACTCCTCACCAATGCCCGCAATTCTATCTCATACAATATTTCCTTGTTGTAATTGCTCAATAATTGGTTGAACATCAGAGCGAATATTGCGAAATTTTTTTGAAAGGTCACGCAAGTTTTGTTTATATTCAGGAGTTAAATCGATGAATACCGATAGCTGTTCATTCAGCATCAATTCCCTCCCACATTTGAGATAATGGCAAGCGTTGCCCTGTTTTGGCTTGCTGCAAGGCTCTCCTCAAACTAGCTTTAATCTCCTCAACGGGCGTATCATCAGGGTCAAGCTCTTCTGCTTCTGCTTGTTCTGAAACCAACACAATCACCCGAACCTGATGAGGATAAGTGTTTCCCTGAATCGGCTCATCTAAAATTAGGTTTCCTTGAGAATCAATTTTGCCAGTAACTTCGATCGCTTTCATCTGTTATCCACCTCTTTTGTAAGAGATTTTAACACGCCCAAATTCCGGCAGGTTCAAGAAACTTAAGTTCATTCAAGTATGACTATTATGAGGTATTTACTAAAATGAAAAATATTTTTTCCAGCAAGAAATGCAGTTACCGCTACCTTGGATAGCTGTTTTTTAGCTCGTTGAAGTCACTTTGCATTAAGGAATAGAAACCGATCGCAATAATCGCTCAACAACAGTTCTTGAATTGCGCCCTCCTCTAGGAATAAGTCGATGGCACAGAACATAAGGGACAAGAAATTTCACATCATCGGGAATGGCATAATCACGCCCTAATAGAAAAGCTAAGGCTTGAGCAGCCCGTTGTAATGCTAATGTGCCACGGGGACTGACACCAAGGGCGATTTCCTCATCTTGACGTGTTGCCCGTACCAATTCGAGAATGTATTGTTGCAAGGAAGTTGCTACTTTTACTTGAGAGCAGAGATAACGCAATTCCTGCACTTCTGCCAAGGTAATACAAGGCTGCAAATTAGCAACTTTGACACCATTTTGGAGATTTTGTAGCATCAGGAGTTCTTCTGCCTCAGAAGGATAGCCCAAACTCAGCGACAACATAAACCGATCCATTTGCGCTTCTGGCAGAGGAAAAGTACCTTGATACTCGATAGGGTTTTGAGTAGCAATTACAAAGAAGGGCTGAGGAACTGCACGAGAGACACCATCAACTGTTACCTGATGTTCCTCCATAACTTCCAATAAAGCTGACTGAGTGCGGGGTGTGGCGCGGTTAATTTCATCAGCTAATAACACATTGGTAAAGACTGGCCCAGGCAAAAAAGTAAATTCGCCGCTTTTTGGGTTCCAGATGTTGGTGCCGGTAATATCAGTTGGCAGTAAATCGGGAGTGCATTGTAGCCGTTGAAACTTGCCATCCAGCGAGCGAGCTAAGGATTTAGCGAGTAGGGTTTTACCAACACCAGGAACATCTTCTAAGAGAGCATGGCCACCACCTAGCAATGCTACTAGCACTAAGCGTATTGCCTCAGCTTTGCCAACGATGGTAAGAGCCAGATTTTGTGTTAAAGCGTCGATTTTTTCTCTCATGCGTTGTGGGGAGTGAGGAATGTGTAATGGGGAGTTGGGAGTTAGGAGTCAGGAGTTATAAGAATTCTTCCCTAATGCCCAATGCTCAATTTTCCTAAATACATTGTTCCCACTTAGAACTCGTAACTCTGCCAATTTTAGATTTTGAATTTTGAATTTTGGATTGAAATAAAAATCTAAAATCTAAAATCCAAAATTGAATGACTCCAAACTCCTAACTCTTAACTCCTAACTTTTAACTTTCCGCTCCAGCACTCAAAACTTCTCTAGCAACAACGCAGTCAAGTTGAATTTGTGTTTTCAGGGCTTCGAGAGAAGGAAATTTTTGTTCGGGGCGCAAAAATTTAACTAGTTGCACAACCAGTTTTTTGCCATACAAATCACCAGACCAATCGAATAAATGTACTTCCGCAGATGAATAAGTACCGTTTACAGTTGGACGATTACCGATATTCATGACACCCAAGTTCTCACTAGGAACAGTATCAGATGTTTCATTGAGAGTGAAAACACGGACAGCGTAGACTCCTTGACGGGGCAAAAACTTTTCTTTTGGTAATTGGAGGTTAGCGGTGGGAAAGCCAATTGTTCTGCCCAATTGTTGACCTTGAACGACATCACCAAGAAGGGCGTAAGGGCGTCCTAGTAACAGATTTGCGTTTTCGATGTCTCCCTGCTCAAGGTTTTGGCGGATCAATGAAGTGCTAATACGGGCATCTTGAGTCGGAGTAGTACTGACGCAACTGGTTTGGGTGGACGAATCACCTGTATAAGTTTGTAAGGGAACGATGGTAACGGGAATATTGTGCTTGGCGGCGAGTAATTGCAAATCTTGAGCAGTACCACTGCGCTTTTCGCCAAAACAAAAATCCTGCCCGATGCTAATTCGTTGGCATCGCAGTTGTTGCACGAGAATTTTTTCGACAAATTCTTCGGGGGTCAACGCAGACAATTCTTTATCAAAGGGTAGTAATACCAGTTGTTCTACCCCAAGCGATCGCAATTGTTGGACTTTTTCATCCAGTGGCGTTAACAAAGTCCTGGGTTGCCCTGTAAAAAACTCCTGTGGATGGGGGTCAAAGGTGACAACTGTTGAATAAGTATATTCTTGATTTGTCAGTTGATTTTCCTTTGAGTGCGGACTACTAGCTACTGATAAGTGACCACCAGCGTGCAAGACTGGTTGAATTACCCTTTGATGACCAAGATGAACGCCATCAAACTTGCCAAGGGCAACAGCAGTCGGCGTTAGTAGCCCAACGCTAGAAAAAGCAACCCGCACAGAACACCCATTTTTAGACAAATTTAGCACGTGGATTCTGAGATTTTAGGTTTATTTTAGCTCTCAGCAGGAAGCTACCCTATGGTAAACCGCCTTCAGGAGCGCTGAAAGCCTCTGATCACCAATCTAATCTAAAATCTCCAATTCCTCCGATCGCAATCTTTAGGTAGAAAACTTGCTAACAGGAAAAGATTCTGATAAGACAACTGAGGTCGGAACCTGAAGTACCAATCCTTCCCGTGCCATAATCGCACCAGGAAATTTTTCAGCGGCTTCTTTGCCGACACGATCCAAAAAGTCGTCATCGTGCGCCGGGTCGTGGTGGTAAATCACCAGAGTTTTGACGTTAGCGGCTTGTGCCACTTTTACAGCTTCTTGCCAAGTAGAATGTCCCCAGCCAATTTTCGGGGATTTTGGCGAGTGGTATTCCTCGTCTGTGTAGGTAGAATCGTAAACCAGAATGTCAGCATTACGAGCTAACCACAACACATTGTCATCAAGTCGATCGGGAAAATGTTCGGTATCAGTGATGTAAGTAGCTGCACCACCACGCCAGTTGACGCGGTATCCAACAGCTTCACCTGGATGGTTTAAAGGTGCTGTTTCTACGGTAAGGTCATCAATGTGGATTGGTTGCCCCGGTCGAATGTCGTAGAAATTTAAATTGGCTTGCATAATCTGCAAGGGTACGGGAAAGTTCGGGTGCAACATTTGATCGTTGAGGCGCTGTTCTATGGTAGAACCATCAGGTGCGATCGCGCCGTAAATATGAAAGTCATTCCCCTTTACAAACCCTGGCGTAAAGAAGGGAAAACCTTGCATGTGATCCCAGTGAGAGTGGGTAAAAAATATGTGAGCTTCTAACGGCATTTGGCGCAACAGAGATTGCCCCAAAACATGTAGTCCCGTGCCAGCATCGAAAACTAAGCGTTTATCGCCCGCTTGCATTGATATGCAAGGGGTATTACCGCCGTAACGAACAGTGTGTGGCCCAGGGCTGGGGATGCTGCCACGAACGCCCCAAAATTGTACGGTAAATTGATTCTCTATCCTAGACATGGGTGTTGCTTGCTGGACTGAGCGGGCGATAAATGAAAGAATTGTTACTTCTTTTGTTGAAGTTTATGCTGTCTCACTGATTTTGCTTGAGGAAGGATTTCTTGGTAAAACAGCATATCCTGTTTCTGGCTGATTGTGTAAATGTGAATGAAAGACGTCAGTTAGAACTTTTTAGGTTTTGGGGTGAATGTGTATCGCTTATTTCAAGAGTGCCCCTACGTTATAGCCTACATTTTTCGTGATGTATTTGAATAACCCCATTTTTGTCCTGATAAATCAAATGATTCCAGGAAAATTGAATTCCCAATCTGATAATTTATCTAATCCAGTTGCGTAAGTAAGATTGTATTGTAATGGAGTGATACTGATGTAGTTTTTACGTACAACTTCCACATCTGTAGGTACATTTGGAGGCAGATTTAATCCGCTTGGGAGTTCCACATCCTCAACTACCTCTCCGGTTAACCAGTAGTACGTTTTTCCACGAGGATCGACTCGTTTATTAAACACATCAATGTAATGCCGTAGGCCTTGACGGGTGAGAGCAACTCCGGCAATTTCTTCCCATTTGACCGCAGGAATATTGACGTTGAGCAACATTAAATCTGGCAGCGGTTTTTGGGCTAACTGGTCTACGAGAACTGTGGCAAACTTAGCAGCAGCTTGAAAATCTTTAGATGTGTGACTCATCAGACTCAGCGCTACACTGGGAATGCCTTCAATTAAACCTTCCATTGCCGCAGAAACAGTGCCAGAATACAGAATTTCAGTTCCCAAATTCGCACCTTGATTAATACCAGAGAGAACTAAATCCGGGGGAGTTTCTAGCAAAGCCCACAGCGCCAATTTGACGCAATCTGAAGGCGTACCATCACAAGCCCAAGCTTTGACAGTAGGATGAAAAATCTCTTCAACAATTTCGGCGCGAATCGGTTGGTGTAAAGTTAACCCGTGTCCAGTTGCCGATCGCTCCCGATCGGGACAAACTACACTCACATCATGACCAGCCTCTGCCAAATAGTTGGCTAGGGTACGAATCCCCAAGGCAGAAATGCCATCATCGTTGCTAATTAGTAATTTCATGGTCATTAGTCATTGGTCATTGGTCATTGGTCATTAGTCATCGATCATTAGTTATTAGTTATTTGTTATTAGCCATTTGTCAATGTCTGAGGTCACAATCAGCAAAAAAATATTTATACTCACTAGAGAGTGTGGCGGAATTTTGCCTACTTTTAAGACAAGTTGCTCAATCTCCAAGTCTGGTTAAGTGAGATGTTAGCTGGATTTACACGACCGCTGTACTAGCCCAATCGTCTATAACTGATAAACAGAGATTTGGTTTCAACCCTCACCTTTGGCTGATGTTAATGGTATAACTGTAAGTTTATTTATCGATCGGTTCACAGCTTTTGACTATAGACTAATGACAAATGACCAATGACTAATAACTAATGACTAGCAATTTAGAAGCTCAACTTTTAGCACTGCGGCAAGAAGGAGAAAAAGCGATCGCAGCCGCCGACACCTTAGAACGTCTGGAGGAACTCAGAGTTAACTATCTGGGTAAAAAAGGGGAACTGGGGGCGCTGTTGCGAAGTATGGGGCAGATGAGTGCAGAGGAACGACCAAAAATTGGAGCGATCGCCAATACAGTCAAAGAATCTCTGCAAACTAGTCTAGACCAGCAACGTGCTGCCTTAGAAGCCGCGCAAATTCAAGCTTTGCTAGAGGCGGAAACTCTGGATGTAACTATGCCGGGAATTTACAGCCCCCAAGGTCGGATTCATCCTCTCAATGGAATTATCGATCGGGCGCTGGATATCTTTGTCGGTATGGGCTATACCGTGGCTCAAGGGCCAGAGATGGAAACAGATTATTATAATTTCGAGGCTCTCAATACCCCGCCTGACCACCCCGCGCGTGATATGCAGGATACCTTCTACCTGCCAGATGGGAATCTTTTACGGACTCATACCTCATCAGTGCAAATTCGTTACATGGAAAGAGAAGAACCACCGATTCGGGTCGTGGCTCCAGGGCGAGTTTATCGGCGAGATAATGTAGACGCGACTCACTCAGCAGTTTTCCATCAAATAGAACTTTTAGCCATTGATGAGGGACTAACTTTTACAGACCTCAAAGGCACAATTAAGGTATTTTTACAAGCAATATTTGGCGATTTACCAATTCGCTTCCGCGCTAGTTATTTCCCGTTTACCGAACCTTCGGCTGAAGTGGATTTGCAGTGGAATGGGCGCTGGCTGGAAGTGATGGGCTGCGGTATGGTCGATCCAAATGTACTTAAGTCTGTGGGTTATGACCCAGAAGTTTATACAGGGTTTGCTGCCGGTTTTGGTGTAGAACGCTTTGCAATGGTGTTACATCAAATCGATGATATTCGTCGCTTGTATACTAGTGATTTGCGGTTTTTGCAGCAATTTTAGGCATACGTAATAGTTATGTACTGCAAACAAGGTAAGAATAAATAATGACTTCAGTTTCCAGGTTAGATCAAGTTCTAGAAAGCATCGAAGACTTATCAGTAGATGAACAAGAAACATTAATTGATCTGATAAGTCATAGGTTGGCAGAACGGCGGCGATCTGAAATTGCTGCTAATATCGCTCAAGCACAAGTAGAATACCAGTCGGGAAAAGTGTTCCGTGGTACAGTTACTCAAATAATGGATGAGTTACGCAAGTGATAACTGTAGTTTTGGCATCATCGTTTAAACGAGCATTTAAGCGATTGGTACGACGACAGCCAGAATTACAAGAGCGGATTGGAGAGCGGTTAGCACTACTAACCGCCGATCCATTTGATCCATTGTTGCAGACTCATAAACTTAAAGGCAAACTGTCTGGAGCTTGGGCGTGTTCAGTGGACTATGATTGTCGCATTGTCTTTAACTTCGTGCAAAATATAGAATCTGGGGAAGAGGAAATTTTGCTAATTGATATTGGCACTCATGACGAAGTGTACTGAGTTTTAAATGCTGTTCTAGTATTTTCCTACTGACAAATTTTGGATTTAGGATTGAATAATTCAATGACTGCGATCGCTGGCAAAGGTCTAACGCTTGAGGAATATTTGAAGTATGACGATGGCACCGATAGCCAATATGAACTTGTGGCAGGTGAGTTAGTTGCAATACCACCCGAAAGCCCAAAAAATGCCCAGATATCTCTCTTTTTGCTGATCAATTTCCTCAAGTTTGTCCCAGTTAATCGGTTAAGTAACAAAGTTGAAATTGTTGTTGCTGGTTCTCGCGCGACAACTCGCATTCCTGACTTAGTTGTGCTGACGGATGAACTAGCAACAGCCTTAGAAGGTGCAACGCGATCTACAATCACTTTGGATATACCACCTCCAGCATTAGTTGTCGAAGTTGTTTCTCCTGGCAAAGCTAATGAAGATCGGGACTATCGCTACAAACGTTCTGAGTATGCAGCGAGGGGAATTGCTGAATATTGGATTGTCGATCCACAAATAAATGTAGTTACCGTACTGATATTAGTTGACGGGTTTTATGAAGAAACCAGATTTACAAGAAACAGTGCGATCGCTTCTACTATTTTCCCAGAATTACAGCTAACTGCCGAGCAAGTACTCAAAGCTGGATAAAGCATATCTCAAATACTCAGACGGCTAGCCTCTCACAGTAAAATGTAGTCAATAATTCCTACCCAAAATTTATGCCATGAGCTGATGGCGTTTTTACCGCAGGATGCAATAATCGCAGAAGAAAAGCTAACTAAATATCTACTTGTGCCGTTGCCAAAAGACGATAAATCTAAATTTCTGGCTAGGGCTGGGTACACACTAGACAACTGGCAACAACTGGAACGGGATCTACGCGCTCAAGTTTTAACGCAACCTGCCGAGGCGATCGAAACAACTCGCTATGGTCAGAAGTATGCCATTCGTGCGTGTCTGCGAGGGATTAATGGCGTTGAACTCAATATTTTAACTATTTGGATGGTTGCCAACGATACAACCAAATTTGTTACCTTAGTGCCAGATCAAGGAGGAAACTTATGAAGGTAAAATACCCCCTATTCTCCCAAGTTGCTTTAACGCAAGACTTACCAGAATACAACCTGAAACGCGGGAATGTTGCAACAATTGTGGAACATTACCACATGCCTGAAGGGGAAGAGGACGGGTATAGTCTGGAAGGGTTTGATTTGCCCCATGTAACAATCGAAGTACCAGCATCTCAAATTATCCCTATTGCCCAGTGGCAGCAAGAAGAAATCATTTTAGCCAAGTTACGCCAGCTATCTGAAGCGAGGCTGTTGCAATTACAAGACTATCTCGATTTTCTGTTGCAAAAAGAAAAGTCTGAGCATCAGAGTGCTTAAACCTGTGAATGTTAGTGTGGTTGAAACTACCGGAAGTAAGAGGTATGGAGCTTGAGTATTACAAACAATACTTGCATTGTAAAACACTTGGCTTTCGCACCCTAGCCAGACAACACCTTCAGCAGTTTATTACTTCATTTGCTTCATTTAACGAGAAAGAATTGTGGACTCGCGAGTTTCTAGAAAATCCAGAATGCGATCGATATAGAATTCGCTATGAGCTTTATGAACAGCTTGTGTTTCCTGTTCTTCTTAGCGGTTATCAAAAGCGCGATCCTTGGTCAGTTTTGTGGCTTGCTCGTACAGCCCAAAATTTTTACAGAGTAAAGCATCTCCACAAGCAGATTGACTTTAAAACTGACTATGGGTTACTCAAGGAATGTTACTTGCTCGAACCCAGCAATAATGAAGTACATAAAGACTTACTAAATATTCAGATTCAATGGCTTCAGTATTGTATTCATGAATATCCAACTGGAATACTATATGGAGTAAATGGGGCAACAAGAGACGAATGCCAGGAGATTCTTTCAGAAGTTGAGTTTGCCAGAAAACTTGATGTTGAAAAAATTCAAGATAAATTCCTCAATGAGGTTCAGTCGAAAGTGCTTGAATACATCCTTAGACCTCGGAATTACAAATATCAAAGTGGTCAGTGACTTTTTCTAAGCATCTTTTTCTTTTTGAGACTTGATTTTATTTAATTACGTCCGAATGACCGGGCATATCTCCCAAAGGTTCAAATCTACCACCTAAGTATTTGGCGAGAAACTCTTCTGCGATCGCAAGCAAGGGCAGTTTAGCGGCAATTGTCGCAATGTCCGCAACGCAGGTTAGCAGCTTCTTTATCAAAACCAAAGGCATTTAACAAAAACTGCCAACGACACTGCTTAGTTGTTAGATATTGCTGCATTTGTTTAGCGGCGTGTAATTGCGTCGGTGGCTGATTTCCCGCTTTTTGCCCAATGCTGTAATGGAAAGGATCGAGCCAGTTTAACTGTCCATTGCTATGGAGTAAAGCTAGCGCCGTTGCACCTTCGGGAAATTGTCGAGTTACTGCATTCACTTCTCCCTGTTTTGGTAATTTTTTCACAAGTTGCTGCGCTATTTGTTGTTGCGATCGCATTTGCTCTTGAAAAAATTCCTGTCTTTGCTTATCCCCTGAATCTAACCACCCTGTAGGTTCACTCACCAATGTCAACGCTTCGGCTGGTTTCCCATCCCTTCCAGCGCGGCCAATTTCTTGCACATATTCAGATAGCAGATGTGGTGCGTGAAAATGGGCAACCCAGCGAACATCACTTTTATTTATCCCCATACCAAACGCACAGGTACAAACCACAAAAGGGATTTTGCCACTTAACCAGCTTGCTTCTACTTCACGGCGTTCAGTTGCACCCAATCCCGCATGATAGCTAGCTGTAGCAAAATCCATCTCTGCTAACCATTGGGCTAAATCTTCGCTATCTCTCCGAGTGCGAACGTAAACTAATCCCGATTGTTGCGGTCTATTTTGAATAAACTTTAATAATTGTTGTTTTCTACCTCGTGGTGTCCAAGCAATGCGAACGCTGGGATGCAAATTCGGACGGTAAGGATTCAAGCGGAAAATCTCTGGTTGCTGTAATTGTAAAACTGTTTGAATAGTTTTTTGGGCTGAGGGGTCAGCAGTAGCAGTAAAAGCGGCGATACTAATTTTTGTTCCTGGTGGTTTTGATTTGAGCAATGCCGGACGCACCGCCCCTAATCTGCGATAAGCTGGGCGAAAAGTATCACCCCACTGCACTAAACAATGAGCTTCATCTAAAATCAAACCATTAATTTGCAATTGCGGGTGGCATAATCTTTCCCACACTGGGACACTGAGCAAAGTTTCGGGCGATAAATAAAGTAATCTTAGCTGTTGACGTTCTAAAGCTTGCAGAGTTGCACGGCGTTGAGATGAAGACAATTCACTATGTAAAAGCGCTGCTTTTTGGTGGCTTTGTAGTAGTTCCTGAACTTGATTTTCCATCAATGCCACCAAGGGCGAAACTACCAAAGTTAATCCTGTTTGTAGCAGTGCGGGAAGTTGAAAACAAATCGACTTACCGCCACCTGTAGGCATAATAATCAGCGCATCTTTTTGTAACAATAAACTACTAACAATTTCTCCTTGCGGTGGACGGAAATCTTCATAACCCCAGATTTGTTTGAAAGCAGCGAGGACTTCTTGCCAAGATTTTGTTGTAAGCTGATTCATAATCAATAACTAGATGCACCCATATCCTTGAATGCTGAATATAGCTTTTGTTATTCAGCTAATGGTTCAGTAATTTCATCATTTTAACTGAACTGTATTGAGGTAGAAAGCGGGTTTATCCTGTCTTCTGAACTATTTATTAAATCTCCACTGATAATCCTGGATTAAAGTACTTATTTGGTTCATCTGGATAACCACGCGGATTACAAATAACGCGAGTCAAACCGATTTGATAATCTAATTGATTGTGAATGTGGCCATGAATCCATAATAATGCTCCAGACTCCTCAACTAAGGTATCAAGATTTGAAGCATAAGCAGCACTTAAAATATCTTCTTTATATTGAAAAGGTATAGACTTTGTACTAGGAGCATGATGACTGATAATTACATTTTTACCAGACAAGCCAGATAATGTATTTTTTAACCAATTAACTGATTTTTTACAAATTAGGGCTGTATCAATAGTTCTTAACTTTGAGTATTGAGGACTTAATCTAATTTTCTTGTAATCGTTCATGACTTGACTAGCTTCTACACCTGCCATACGTGGTTCACCAAACAGTTTAAAATCAGTCCATAAGGTACAACCTAAAAAATTTACATCCTCAATGGTAACTAAATCATTCTCTAGAACATAAACATTAGTTCCTAATGAATAATCTTTCAGTTTCTCAACAAGTCTTGGATAAGCACTTCCATAGTATTCATGATTACCTAATACATATATCACTGGTTTATTGGGAATATTTTGAATTGCCCATTTAATTCCTCTTTCTCTTAAATCAATATCTCCAGCTAAAACAACAATATCCGCATTTATATCAGGAGTATTAAAGGGTTTAAATTCAAGATGCAAATCACTTAATATGTGAATTTTTATGCTAATTCTATAATTGCATTGACAGAACGAAAGAAAATCATGATGCGTTTAAATCCCAATGCTATAGCAGCAGTCAGTAATTTTGTGACCATTACAAGAGTGGTTGATTTGGTAAGGCTTTATAATCTCCCGTGCTGACTTTTCGTTGAAGCCAAAGGTTGATTGTATTTCGACTGATTTGAAAAACTTGAGCCGCTTTACTCTTGTTCATCCCGTCTAACTCAATTGCCTGAATTACCTTCTGACGTAAGTCGTAACTGTAGGGTTTTGGCACGATCTGTTCTTGTACTGAATGTTTAGTCAGTATCCAATCGTACTTTAATCAGAGATTATACCGTTTGTCCTAACCATCTTGGCGGTTGCTATACCTCTACTTTCTGCAAAATTGAAAATCTAAAATTCGGTAATGACAAAATCAAATAATTGATGCGCCATTTCTAATTTAGAACAAGGTGCAATTTTTACCTGATTTCCTTGACTATCTAAAAATATCGCTTGATTATTATCGCTACCAAAACCACTATCAGCTCGATCGATAGGATTGGCAACAATAGCATCGAGTTTTTTATTGTGTAACTTTTCTAATGCCGGTTTGACAATATCGCCAGTTTGTGCAGCAAAACCAATTAATCTTTGATGCGGCTGTTTGAGTTGTGCTAACTGGGCAACTATATCCGGTACTGCTTCCAAAGGTAAAGCTTGGGGAAGCGATCGCTTGGGCAATTTCTCTGTACTATAATCTCGTGGCTTCACATCTGCCACGGCTGCTGACATCACAATGACATCAGCGCTGGGCAAACATTCCACCATGACGTGCTGCATTTGCTCGGCATTAACAACAGGAATCGCTTGTACTCCCAATGGTACATTCCAATTAGCTGGGCCATGTACCAGAGTGACGTTTGCGCCTCGATGAAATGCGGCTTGCGCTAAAGCTAATCCCATTTTACCTGTAGAAGGATTACCAATAAACCTCACTGGATCGAAAAACTCTCGCGTTCCCCCAGCACTAATTAAGACTCGTTTACCTACTAAATCTCGTTTGCCTTGAGTGTGTAACAGCGATTGGATGTGAGCCAAAATTTCTGGAGGTTCTGCTAATCTACCAGCACCAACGCGATCGCACGCTAACAATCCTGATGCTGTATTCATCCCATGATATCGGCTATCGATTAATAGCTGTTGCCAATTTCGCTGCACCGATCGCTGTTCCCACATATCAGTATTCATTGCGGGTGCTAACAGCACCGGACAAGTAGAAGCCAGCACAGTATTTGTGAGTAAATTATCTGCCATCCCGTAGGCTAGCTTTGCTAATGTATTAGCTGTCAAAGGGGCAATTACCATAATATCTGCCCATTCACCCAACTCAATATGCAACGGACGAGAGTGAGTTGGTTGCCAAAAATCATCATCTGTGTAGGCGGGATGACGAGATAGGGTGGATATTGTCAGAGGCGTGATAAATTTTTGCGCCGAACGAGTGAGGATGACTCGGATTTCCACCCCAGTTTTAAACAGCGTCGAAACCAATTCACAGATTTTGTAGGCGGCGATACCGCCACCTACACCAATGAGAACCCTGTTCAATTTTAGATTTTGGATTTTGGATTTTGGATTTAAAGGAGATTGCATTGGTACTTTCGGATTAAGCAAGTGAGACATTAACCCCTGATAATCTCTGATTGTAGCCAGTTGACCCCAATCTAAAATCTAAAATTTAAAATCCAAAATTGTTACGCTTCATCGTAGGGTTCCAAGTCTAAGAGGTAGATATAGGGTTCAACTAACTCTGGACGCTGAAATGCGATCGCTCGCAATAGATGCCAATCATTTAAACCCTCAAAAGCATTACTATAATTATCCAGTTCCAGACGTGTAGCTAGTTCTTCTACTTCTACTGCACTCATGGCAGCAATTTCTTTTTGGGAAATGCTTAGAGTTGTCATAATACTTGCCCCTCCCTTATGCAGCACTCGCCTTCAGCATGGGTTAAGTTGCGCTCTTTCGCAGCCACCCAATATATATTACTCATTAGAAGTCATTAAGTTCGTGAAAATTGTCAGAATTTGTACCAGAATTTATAAAAAATTCGTAATCCTGACTAAGCAATTGTATTTACAACGAAATTTCGTAGCACCTCTAACGTTTTTGGATCTATTTCATGCCCCATATCAAATTCGTGGTATTCTACCGCCACTCCAAGAGACTTGAGAGTTTCTCGTGCCTTCAAAGCAGCTTGCAGGGGCACAACTTCATCATATTTACCGTGAGTGATTAAAGTCGGCCCAATCCCACTTTTAGCTGCCGTTAGCGCGTCAGGATGTAAATACCCACTCATGACAACTAAACCTGCTAAGGGCAATTTTGAGCCGACATCTAAAGTCATTGCTCCGCCTTGAGAAAATCCACTCAAAATGGTACGTGACAAAGGTATGCCAGTGGTACTTTCTAAAGATTCCAAGAAATCTGTTAGCAGTTGCCGACTTTCTGCCAAACCTTGATACATATTTTCCCCCCGCAGCTCATACCATGCCCTCCCTATCGGGGAATAGGGATAAGGATAAGGTGCATTGGGCAATACAAACTGGTAATCGGGTAAGTTGAGCAATGGTAACAAAGATGCTACATCCTCAGCATTAGCACCCCAACCATGCAAAGTGACAATTAAGCCTGCTGCGGGTTGAGAAGTTGCTGTGGGAACGGTAATGGCTTGTAAAGACAGAGGTTTACTCCTAAAATTCTACTTTTATACATAGATCCTATCTCTTTAAGCAGACTTAGTATTTAGTGGCATTTGCTGTTTTACATTAACTATTTGTTCTCTGCTTCATCTTCAAGTAGGATCGTATTGAGAAGATTCAGTTCGCTAGATGCCATAAAGTAGCGATCGCTAAAAACTGTTGATTCCTGATGAAATTTTAGGGGTTTAATCCAGCTTGTTGAAAGATTGCGTGAGGGGTGATTTCCAATTCAGGTTGTAAATCATCAGTAATTATTTGATGAGATCGATAAGTAATCGGTAAGGAAGATGGCGCAAATACAGTTACAGTTCTAGCTTTTGTATCAACCACCCAAACACGAGAAACATCAGCTTTCAGATAATCAGTCGCAATTTCTGCAATTTCACCAAAAGTTTGACCAGGTGAAATGATTTCGATGACTAATTCAGGTGCGACAGGACAAGCTTCATCTAACAGCCAATCAGCAGGAAGACGGTTATAAGAAATATAGGTCAGATCGGCCACAGGCATCCAATCTTGTTGATTTCGTGTTAGTTTAATTGCCCATTCAATTACAACTCGACCTTTCGCTTGTGCCCATGCAGACAATAGTATAAATAAAGCACCAGTAGTCGAGCCATGAAAAAATTTTGGTGACATTTCATTATCTTTATATTTGGGTACAGCTTCACCGTTAACAAACTCGTATGTAATATCTCCTTCGGGAAGTGCGAGAAATTCTTCTAGGGTGAGGCGTTGATTAGAAGACTGAACCATAGGTGTTATGTGGAAAAAGATGCTTACTTTTAGTTTAGGCGATCGCAAATATTAGAGACTAAGCCTACTTAGTCCTTATTTCCAGCATTTTCGACAGTGCTAACTGTGGGGGATGTAAGCAGATAAATTACACGAGTCAATAATTATTCCTCATGGTCTTGAAGTGAACCAAGGCTTATGCAAAACTTGAGATCCTTCGCTTCTAGCCTACTTTTAAGGAATCGATCAATGGCGCGTCTAGCCCTGCTGAGTGTATCTAACAAAACTGGTTTAATTGACCTCGCCCGTAGCTTGGTTGAAGAATTCGACTTTGATTTAATCAGCAGTGGGGGAACAGCCCAAGCACTCAAAGATGCGGGACTCCCTGTTACCAAAGTTGCAGATTACACAGGTTCACCAGAAATTTTAGGTGGTCGAGTCAAAACGCTACATCCCCGAATTCATGGCGGAATTTTGGCGCGGCGAGATGTTCCTCAAGATATTACAGATTTAGAAAATAACCAAATTCGCCCGATTGATTTAGTGGTGGTGAATTTATATCCTTTTGAGGAAACGATCGCTAAACCAGGGGTAACATTATTAGAGGCTGTTGAACAAATTGATATCGGTGGCCCGGCTATGCTACGGGCATCATCGAAAAATTTCGCCCATTTGGCTGTATTATGCGATCCCGCACAGTATGACGAGTATTTAGAGGAATTGCGGCAAAATAACGGCGAAGCATCCCTAGAGTTTCGGCAAAAGGCGGCATTAAAAGGATTCTCGCACACTGCTAGCTACGATCGCGCGATCGCATCTTACCTAGCAGAAGCAGAGCAGTACACTCTTAGCGGCACACAATTACAATCTCTGCGTTACGGCGAGAACCCTCATCAACCCGCCAGCTGGTATCAAACTGGTACTACCCCAACAGGATGGGCAGCTGCTACAAAATTGCAAGGCAAAGAACTTAGTTACAATAATTTAGTTGATTTAGAAGCTGCACGCCAAATTATTGCGGAATTCACTGATACCCCAGCAGCAACAATTATCAAACATACAAATCCCTGTGGTACGGCATTGGGAAGTACTATTTCCGAAGCGTATCAAAAAGCTTTCAACGCCGATTCTACTTCTGCCTTTGGTGGAATTGTCGCACTCAACCGTCCGATTGATGCGGCTACAGCTAGCGAGTTAACTAAAACATTTTTAGAGTGTGTGGTTGCACCAAGTTGTGAAGCTGAAGCTCAAGAAATCCTAGCAAAGAAATCTAACGTGCGGGTTTTGACTCTAGCTGATTTGAGCAGTGGCCCTAAGGATACAGTGAAAGCGATCGCAGGTGGTTTTCTTGTCCAAGCTAGCGATGATATAATTGCTGACACCAGTCAATGGCAAATAGTTACCGAACGTCAACCCACCGACAGCGAATTAGCGGAATTGCTGTTTGCGTGGAAAGTTTGTAAACATGTTAAATCGAATGCCATTGTTGTCACAAGCGATCGCACTACACTAGGAGTAGGTGCTGGTCAAATGAACCGCGTCGGCTCAGTTAAAATTGCTCTAGAACAAGCTGGAGAAAAAGCCAAAGGTGCGACTCTCGCCAGCGATGGATTTTTCCCCTTTGATGATTCAGTCAAAACAGCCGCAGCCGCAGGAATTACAGCCATTGTCCAACCTGGGGGAAGTTTGCGCGATAAAGATTCTATCATTGCTGCCAACGAACTGGGCTTACTGATGGTATTAACTGGTGTACGTCACTTTTTACACTAAATCATTGCTTATTAGGTGTGCAGTTTACAAAGTGTCACACTAAATACTTTCTTTATAATTGAAGCAATGATATTATCTAATCGTGTGTGAGGAGCAAGTTAAAAATAAAAAGCGCCTGGGGTGGAAACACGGCAACACTCCCAAGCGCTTTTTAATTTGTCAGAAATTGGATTGCTTATGCAGTTTTGAAAATGTCACTCAATATACTTGCCATTTGATAGAAGTAGTGATATTATCTATTTGTGTGTGAGGAGCAAGTTAAGAATAAAAAATGTCTGGGGTGGAAACACGGCAACACTCCCAGGCATTTTTTAATTTCTATATAAAAATTATAGAAATTAACGCTTCCAAAATAATTTCATATTTTTACTTCCAGTTAAAGACACGAATATTGTTAAAGTTAATCACGTCGACTTCTACACTCGGAAGATAATTTGCTAGCTTGAAGTCATCAGTTAGGACAAGATACTTACCTTTAGATAAAGTTAGGATTCCACTGTCAGTAAGTCCAAATTTGATAAATTTTTCAGTATTAACAGCATCTAAAGTCTTTATATAGTATTCATCCAACATATCAGCATTTTGAACAAATAGAGCAAATATTGTAAAGCACTGAGAACGTTCAGGTTCAACAAGTTTATCGACAAAGTTAGAGACTTCAGTCAAAATATTTGGGGTTGTTACAAGTTTCCGAAATTTGCTAATGATTCCTACCAGAAGATCGTAATCTTCTGGTAGGAATTGCTGCGTTCGATTAAATCGGGTTATTCTTTCTCGATTGACCGTCCCAACAAAGTAAAGAAGTAGGATATTTGTATCAATTAAAATTCCCTTTTGGTGATAACGACGAATTAGGGAATTAATCATATCTTTCATACTTGTCTAATTTTCATTGCTTCTACTTCGCCAGTTTGAGAATTCACTTTAAAAAGTTTATATTCTCGTTCATACAACACAGGGGTAGAAGCAAGAGAAGAAGGAATTAAGTCTTCCAATCGGCTTTTAGGAGCTTTTTTAGGAATATCAAACCCTAGAGTAATCAACCAGAAGCTTTTATCCTCAGAAAGTTCAACTTCTTCAAGTCTCAAATCTCCTAATGAAGAACCCATCATGTCTTGTATGGATTTTATGTATCCATAGGCAGCATTTACTGCTGTTTTGACATCAATCATAATTTTATTTGATCCCTGACATAAATTTGCCAATTTAATACCTTATTATAGTAATTTATCCTTGGGTACTGGTAATTGGTTAGCACATAAATAGCAAGATCCACTCTACCTATAGCGTTTCTTTGCTAGTAAATGCAATATTCTTTCAGATAACTTTAATAAAAATCAATTGAGTAAATCTGAATTGTGGGAAATATTTTGCAAAAACTCTCTAACTTCTATTGGTTTGCAGAGAATAATAACTTGCTGGTTCGGTGTTACTTGACTAAGTTTTTCTAAAATTCCAGGGCGACGGTAATTGGGTATGACCAGATATATTTGAGAAATTCCCAATTCAATCTTTCAAGACAATCTGATGCCATATCAAATCGAGATTGTCCTGCATATATAAAGCGACGTTTAATTACTCGCGATAAACATAAAAGCCGGGGAAAGTCCAAAAAAATTACCGTATCTGCAACCGACAAACGAAGGTCGAGAGTACGCCATAGTTACCATCCATAATCCAAGATTCTCGTCGGGTTAGGTCTTGGATAATACTTTGCCATTCAGTTTTTGGAGTCTCAACCCAACCAGGATTCCAGTACCAAGCATCCAAGTGAATCACTTCTAAACTTAAGATGGTTCCCAGTTTGCGGGCTAGGGTAGATTTACCAGCACCTCCAGAACCAATGATTAAGATTTTCTTCACTTTAGATGTGCATCTCCCTTTTCAAGCCCAAAAGGTAAGCATTGCTCACCCAAATAACCGTCTTCAGAGCAACTCAATACGCCGCTACAATAGTACCACTACAAGGATTATGCCCAAATTATTGATATTATGACCACTGCTACGACTGTAAAAACTGAGTATGAAGCGATTATTGGTCTAGAAACCCATTGTCAACTGAGTACCAATACCAAGATTTTCTCTAATAGCTCTACGGCATTCGGCTCTGACCCCAATACTAACATTGACCCGGTTTGTATGGGTTTACCTGGGGTTTTACCTGTACTCAATCAAAAAGTATTAGAATACGCCGTCAAAGCTGGTTTGGCACTAAATTGTCAAATCGCTAAATATAGCAAATTTGACCGTAAGCAGTATTTTTATCCAGATTTACCGAAAAATTACCAAATTTCTCAATACGATCTACCGATCGCAGAACATGGTTGGTTAGAAATTGAGTTGGTAGATGCTGAGGGTAATCCAATTCGCAAACGCATTGGTATTACGCGTCTGCACATGGAGGAAGATGCGGGAAAATTGGTACACGCAGGTAGCGATCGCCTTTCTGGTTCTTCCTATTCTCTGGTAGACTACAATCGCGCAGGTATCCCATTAGTAGAAATTGTTTCCGAACCCGATCTGCGTTCTGGACTAGAAGCTGCTGAATATGCCGAAGAATTGCGTCGGATTGTCCGGTATCTCGGCGTGAGTGACGGCAACATGGAACAAGGATCTCTGCGTTGCGATGTCAACATTTCTGTGCGTCCAGTGGGACGAAAGGAGTTTGGCACCAAGGTAGAAATTAAAAACATGAACTCCTTCAGCGCCATCCAACGGGCGATTGACTACGAAATTGAACGCCAAATCGCTGCCATCGAAGCAGGCGATCGCATCATCCAAGAAACTCGACTGTGGCAAGAAGGCGCTCAATGCACAAGTAGTATGCGCGTGAAAGAAGGTTCTAGTGATTACCGCTACTTCCCCGAACCAGATTTAGCACCAATTGAGGTGTCAAATGCACAATTAGAGCAATGGCGTAGCGAACTACCAGAATTACCAGCCCAAAAACGCCATCATTATGAAAATGAGTTGGGGCTTTCCCCTTACGATGCGCGAGTGTTAACAGAAGATCGTTCAATAGCCGAATATTTTGAAACTGCGATCGCATCTGGAGCAAATCCCAAAGCTGCTGCCAACTGGATTACTCAAGATATTGCCGCCCACCTCAATAAGCAAAAACTCAGTATTAGTCAAATCGGGCTGACTCCCACCAATTTAGCAGATATTATCACTCGCATTGAAACGGGCAAAATTAGCAATGCTCAAGCTAAACAAAAGTTGCCAGATTTGCTTAGTGGTATTTCTCCTGAAAAAGCCTTTGCAGGTCAAGAGTTAATCACCGATCCTAGTGTACTGGAACCTATTGTCGATGAAGTCATAGCCGCCAATCCCAAAGAACTAGAAAAGTATCGCAACGGTAATATCAACCTCAAAGGCTTCTTTGTCGGACAAGTTCTCAAAAAGACAGACAAACGTGCCGATCCTAAGCTGACTAACGAATTGGTCGAGAAAAAACTGAACGCTTAGAGTTTCGGTCAAGCTAGCTTTGCTGGGTGAGGAAGTAGGAGGAGCAGAGGGGCAGGGGAGCAGGGGAGCAGGGGAGAAGAGTTTTCCCCTCAGCAAGAGCAGCACCCCGCCCCTCTGCCTCTTATGCCCAATCCCCCATGCCCAATTCCCAATTCCCCGACTAAGTATTTTCCCGGTCTTGCTTCACACAATCTTCATATAAAAGCTGGTGACAACCCTCATACGTAAAATGATATGCTGTGGTAAGTAGATGCACCCTGATGATCTGGAGAGCTGCCTAAGTAGCTCTCTTTTTTATTTTATTTTCGTGGTATTTACGGATAAATTTCAAAATTTTTAGAAATAGCCTCAATAAATAAGTATTAACCCTTAAAAAGTAAATGAGAGAGATTAGTAAGTAGATGTATCCTAACGATCTACAGAGCAACCCAAGTAACTCTCTTTTTTTTGTTTTAGTTTTTCGTCATAAGAAAGGTAAAAACAATTATGCCAATCGCCAACTGGTGCATTATTATTGCCATCAGCAAATAAACTCACAATAAAAAGGACTGGGGACTGGGGAAGTAGGGCAAAACTAATAACTCTTAACTCCTAACTCAGCACTGAGAACTTTTCCAAGGTACTTTTGTAAAGTGCATATTGACCTATCTAACCTGATAGTTGTAAAGGAAGAATGATGGCAGATTGGCAAAAAATCACAGGTGGTATCACAGCACCAAGGGGGTATCAGGCGGCGGGAATTACCGCAGGATTGAAACCTTCGGGGTTGCCAGATTTAGCTTTGATATTCTCAGAGGTGGAAGCGATCGCAGCTGGTGTATTTACCACCAGCCAAGTGAAAGCTGCCTGCGTAGAATATTGTCGCCAACGCTTGCAAGCCAAACAAAGCGCTCGTGCCATCCTCTGCAACGCTGGACAAGCAAACGCCGCGACAGGAACTCAAGGCAACCTTGATACCCTAGAATCTGCTCTAGCAGTAGCCCAAGCCCTGAACATCTCGTCTGAATCTGTGTTATTGGCTTCCACTGGTGTAATTGGTCAAAGAATTAAGATGGATGCTTTGCGAAGTGGAATTCCTAAAGTAGTAGCAGCACTATCAGCAACAGGTTCAGATGCTGCTGCTGGGGCGATTATTACTACAGACTTGGTAACAAAATCCATTGCTCTACAGACAACTATAAGCGACCGCCCGGTAAGAATTGGCGGCATTGCCAAAGGTTCCGGCATGATTCACCCCAATATGGCAACCATGCTGGCGTTTGTGACTTGTGATGCTGTGGTTTCGCCTCACCTTTGGCAACAGATGTTAGCAAGGGCAGCTGATAGAAGCTTTAATTCCATCACTGTGGATGGTGACACCAGCACCAACGACAGCTTAATTGCCTTGGCAAACGGTCAATCTCGCACCCCAGCAATTACAGAATGGGGCGCAGAAGCAGAGAAATTAGAGGCGATGTTAACAGCAGTTTGCCAGCATCTAGCCAAAGCGATCGCTCGTGATGGTGAAGGTGCAACCTGTCTAATAGAAGTAGAAGTAACAGGGGCCCATGATGAAATTTCAGCCCGACAAATAGCCAAAACCATCGCTGGTTCATCCTTAGTTAAATCTGCAATCTTTGGACGCGATCCAAATTGGGGACGCATCGCCGCCGCCGCCGGACGTGCAGGTGTACCCTTTGAGCAAGAAAACCTGCAAATTAAGCTAGGGAATTTCTTAATGTTAGAAAATGGACAACCTCTGCAATTTGACCGTGCAGCCGCAAGTGCTTATTTGAAAAAAGCATCAATGGGTGCTTATCTTCAAGAAGATACAGTGTCAATCTCCGTTAACGTTGGCAATGGTTATGGTGTAGGTAAAGCTTGGGGTTGTGATTTGAGTTATGACTACGTGAAAATTAACGCCGAATACACTACCTGAACTACTCCCAATTATTGCCTTGTAGAGACGCGATTCATCGCGTCTTTACCCAAGGATGTATTGCAATCATTAATTGAACGTGAGTTCGATGAACCTCTCCCACGGGGAAAGGGAGGAGCAACGAGAAATTAGGGTTTTGGCTCCCCTCTCTGTGTCCAAGAGGGGTTGGGGGAGAGGTCAAAAAAGGGCTTGTCGAACTCACGTTAATTGAATTGGTATCACAATAGTCTTACGCTTTCTCATGCTGTGGCTGGATGGGAGAAAATGCCTAAGAAGCATATAGAACTTAGAAGGAAGAGATACTTCAAGCTCAGTTCACAAATCGCTCAGTTGGATAATACACAATTGCGTTCTCTCTTTGACACTAGTGAGTCGAATGAGTCGAGTACGGGTTGGGGGATGAATCACATCATCGTCCTTGAGGAATCCAAGGTCTTTGTGAAACGTGTTCCGGTTACAAACATCGAATTTGACAATCTGTTCTCCACCAGAAACCTCTATGACCTGCCGACTTACTGTAATTACGGCTTCGGTTCTACCGGTTTTGGGGTCTTCCGGGAACTTGTTACCCATATCAAGACAACTAACTGGGTATTGTCGGGCGTAATTGCCACTTTCCCACTGATGTACCATTATCGGATTATTCCTTTCTCCGGGCGGCGTGCGGATGTCGATATGGAACATCTAAAAGATTATGTGGAGTACTGGGGCAATAGTGCCAACGCCGGGAATTATATGTTAGATAGAGCGATCGCTAACTATGAGTTGGTTCTATTTCTAGAATACATACCACATATTCTGGAAACATGGCTGCAAGACAACCCCAACAAACTTCAGAAACCCCTGGATGACTTATGCACTACGATTACCTTTTTGAGAAAGAAGGGAATTATCCACTTTGACGCACATTTTCGCAATATTCTCACCGACGGGAAGCAGACATATTTGACCGATTTTGGTTTGGTACTTGATAAGAGTTTTACGTTGACTAAAGATGAAAAGTCTTTTTTTAAGCAGAACACATTTTATGACTACGGAGAAGTCCTGCGGAATCTTGGTCATCTGATTCGATCGCCCTATGATTTGTGTTCGGAGAAAGATAAACGCCGGATTATGGAAAAATATGGCATCAAAGAAGGCTTAAAACCTTATGAACTGCGCTCTATATTACTCGACAACATTGAGCAGATACATGCTGATGGAGCCATGAAGTTAGATAAGTTTTATGTTGCCAGCATCGTCAAGTACCGCAGTATCATTGCGCTGATGCAAGACTTCTTTTCTGATATGTGGGTAAATAACAACAAAGACACTAAACTTCGTCACAAAGAACTACGGCTGCTGCTTAAAGAGACAGGGTTTATTCGTGGTGTTTGAAAACGGCAGATAGTTGCGATCGCAAGATAATAAATACACCTATTTGGGGTATTTGCTTAGGTCTTCAACTTTCCCAGCCTTACCATCTTGCTCTCACCGCAGTGCGCTCCTAAATTATAGGGATAACATAATGGTTGTGATAAATAAAAACTTATATATGACAAATAACTATTAAAATTAAGTTACAAAAGAAGTGAAGACAGGAAATCATAAGGTAAACATAATACTCATCATAAATAAGAGTTTATATATTAGAAATTCTTCCTATAGTTAACTAAAATAGATAAACTTTTCCTTATACATCCAATCTAATATTTATTTAATAATCTCGACTCCAAGTTAACAATTTCGGCTTCAAAGGCTGTAAACTGATTTCAACAAGGTGAATGACACCTCTGCATCACACTAGAAAAGCAGAGCCAATAATTTAACCGAGTTTTTATATAGCTAGCTATTTCATTAATGAGATGGCTGCGATCGCTTGGCAAAATATAGCTTGATTAATCATGAATAATGCAAGAAATACAAGGTTTTTTGCCTAAATTGTCATAGCTATAAAAAATAACATTAACGTTTTCAGGAGATATTTATGACAGAATTTTTTAATCAAATTTCTCGCCGCAAATTCATCTTCACAGCCGGAGTATCTGCGAGTGCTGTATTGCTCAAAGGCTGCTTGGGTAATCCTCCTGAAAACCTGACTGGTGGAAGCTCTCAAGCACAGCCAACTGCTCAAACGGTTGCTAATATTAGCCCCGAACAAACACCAGAAACTACTACCGTCAAGTTAGGATATATTCCCATTGTAGAAGCGGCTCCTTTAATTATTGCTAAAGAAAAAGGCTTTTTTGCCAAGTATGGCATGACTAATGTTGACCTTTCCAAACAAGCTTCTTGGGGTGCAGCAAGGGACAACGTAGAAATTGGTTCTGCTGGTGGTGGTATAGATGGCGGTCAATGGCAGATGCCAATGCCACATTTAATTACAGAAGGTTTAATTACTAAGGGTAATCAAAAAATTCCCATGTATGTATTATGTCAATTAATTACGCATGGAAATGGAATTGCGATCGCAAACAAGCACCAAGGCAAAGGTATTAGTTTACAACTCGCCAGCGCTAAGTCTTTGCTTAAGGAATTAAAATCTTCAACACCCTTCACAGCTGCATTTACCTTTCCCCATGTCAACCAAGATTTATGGATTCGCTACTGGTTAGCAGCAGGCGGCTTAGACCCGGATGCAGATGTCAAATTGCTCACAGTACCAGCAGCGCAAACTGTGGCCAACATGAAAACAGGAACAATGGATGCCTTTAGTACAGGCGACCCTTGGCCTTATCGCCTAGTTCAAGAAAAAATTGGCTATGTAGCAGCATTAACCGCAGAAATTTGGAAAAATCATCCTGAAGAATATGTTGCCATGAGAGGCGACTGGGTTGATAAAAATCCCAAGGCTACCAAAGCAATTTTAAAAGGAATTATGGAAGCCCAACAGTGGTTAGATAATTTTGACAACCGCAAAGAAGCGGCTGAAATTCTGGCTGGACGAAATTATTTCAATCTTTCGTCACCAGAAATACTGGCAGATCCATACCAAGGCAAGTATGACATGGGCGATGGTCGCAAAATTGATGATAAATCAATGGCTGCTTACTATTGGAAAGATGGAAAAGGTAATGTTTCTTATCCATATAAGAGTCACGATTTATGGTTCATCACTGAAAACGTTCGTTGGGGATTCTTGCCAAAAGATTACGTAGACAATAATGCTGCTAAGGCTAGAGAACTTATCAACAAAGTTAATCGCGAAGATATTTGGAAAGAAGCTGCCAAAGAAGCTGGAATTGCCGCTGCTGATATTCCTACAAATACATCCCGTGGTGTAGAAGAGTTTTTTGATGGCATCAAATTTGACCCTGAAAAGCCAGAAGAATATTTAAAGAGTTTGAAAATCAAAAAGGTCAGTATTTAGAGGCACGATTAACCTCTTGTAGAGACGCGATTCATCGCGTCTAAAACAAATAACAAATAAAATTTGCGGAGAATACAGCATCATGACACTCGCCCAAAAACGCCCTGCAAGCCCTAGATTGAATAATAGCTTTATCTCCAGCCTGAAAAAGCAATTTCCTGACCTGATACCACCAACGATCGCGATCGCCATCTTCCTCATTCTCTGGCAACTCTTCGCTTGGATTCCGGGAGCCACATTACCAGGGCCAATACAAGTTATCCAAGACACTTGGGTTCTAATTTTCTGGCCATTTTATGACCGAGGTGGCATTGATAAAGGTCTATTTTGGCAGATTCTCGCTAGTCTGCAACGAGTTGCCATCAGTTATACCCTAGCTGCGATCGTTGGTATTGCCTTGGGCATTTTGATTGGGGTTAATAAAACCATGTCCAAAGCTTTAGACCCCATCTTTCAACTACTGCGGACAGTACCACCTCTAGCTTGGGTTCCGATTTCTTTAGCAGCTTTACGACAAAACGAACCCGCAGCCTTATTCGTAATTTTCATCACCGCCATTTGGCCAATTTTAATTAATACTGCTGTCGGCGTAACCCAAATTCCCCAAGATTACAACAACGTCGCCAAAGTTCTCCAACTTAGCCGCAAAGAATATTTCACTAATATTTTGATTCCTGCGGCATTACCCTACATCTTTACTGGGTTGAGAATTGCGATCGGTTTAGCTTGGTTAGCGATTATCGCCGCCGAAATCGTCATGTCCGGTATTGTCGGCATCGGCTTTTTTATCTGGGATGCCTATCAAAATAACAACGTCAGCGAAGTAATTTTAGCTCTAGTTTATATCGGCGTTGTTGGGTTGCTTCTAGATAAAGCGATGGGCTGGCTGCAAAACAAGATTTTACCAGCAGAGCAAAAATAGTCATTAGTCATTGGTCATTTGTAAAAAACTAAGGACTAATGACCACATACCAAGGACAAAAGACTAATGACGAAAGACAAATGACAAATGACAAATGACAAAGGACAAATAAGTATGTTCGTAGCTGTCGATCAAATTGAAAAAGTTTTTGAATTAACTGGTGGTGGCAAATATATTGCCCTCAAAGGAATCGACCTCCAAATTAAAAAAGGAGAATTCATTTCTTTGATTGGTCACTCCGGTTGCGGTAAATCCACACTGTTAAATATGATTGCGGGTTTGGATTTGCCAACTGAAGGTATTGTCACTCTCGAAGGACAAAGAATCACCAAACCCGGCCCAGACAGAATGGTGGTGTTCCAAAATTATTCGCTATTACCTTGGCGGACGGTAAGAGAAAATATTGCCCTCGCTGTGGACTCAGTAATGAAAGGCTCACCCGCAGCCGAACGCCAAGCCATTGTCGAAAAACATATAAATATGGTGGGTTTGCGTCCCCACGCAGATAAACAACCGGGAATGTTATCTGGCGGACAAAAGCAGCGAGTTGCGATCGCCCGCGCCTTAGCGATTCGTCCTAAATTACTGCTGCTAGATGAACCCTTTGGCGCATTGGATGCACTCACACGCGGCAATTTGCAAGAACAACTCATGCAAATTTGCGAAGAAAATGAAGTTACCGCCGTGATGGTGACACATGATGTCGATGAAGCAGTGCTTTTATCTGACAGAATCGTGATGTTAACCAACGGCCCCGAATCTAAAATCGGCGACATTCTAGAAGTGGATATTCCCAGACCCCGCAAGCGGATGGAAGTAGTAGAACATCCCAGCTACTACAGCTTGCGGAGTGAGATGATTTACTTCCTCAATCAGCAGAAACGGATTAAGAAAATTCGGGCGCGGAAAACTGCCGACGTTGCCCGTCATGGATTAGAAAAAGTTAATCTAGAAATTGGCTTTTTACCTCTGACAGCTTGCGCCCCCTTAGCAGTTGCTAAAGAAAAAGGCTTCTTTGTCAAGCACGGTTTAGATGAAGTTAACCTGGTGCGCGAAAGTAGCTGGCGGGGTATAGAAGATGGCATCAGTGGCGGTTATTTAGATGCGGCTCAAATGCCTTCAGGGATGCCGATGTGGCTTTCTTTGGGAGGACATAATAACCAACCTCTACCCGTTGTCACTGCCCTTACCATGACTCGCAACGGTAACGCCATCACCTTAGCAAAACGCTTTTATGACCAAGGCGTGCAAACCTTATCAGACTTCAGAAATCATCTGATTCTCACCCACGAACAACGGCATACAATGGGCGTAGTGCATCCCGCATCGATGCACAACTTGCTGTTGCGTTACTGGCTAGCGGCTGGTGGAATTGACCCCGATAGCGATGTGGATATGAAAACCATTCCCCCAGCGCAGATGGTAGCTGATTTAAAAGCTGGAAGCATTGATGGTTACTGCGTCGGCGAACCTTGGAACTACCGCGCGGCTGTGGAAGGTGTCGGTTTTACCATCGCTACCGACTTAGAAGTTTGGCTGGGACACCCAGGTAAAGTTCTTGGTGTGCGGGAAGATTGGGCAGAAAATTATCCAAATACGCATATCGCCTTGACTAAAGCTTTGTTAGAAGCTTGTCAGTATTGTGCAAATCCCGAAAATACCGAAGAAATTCGGCAAATTTTAGCAGGGCGAGATTACGTCAGCACTGATTTAGAATACATTCAACTCGAAGATCCAGATAGTCTCACCTGTGACTTAGACCATCCGTTGCGGGATTATGCCCATCACCAGTTTTATTCTGAGTCCGCCATTAACCGCCCCAGCCGTACTGAGCAAATTTGGATTATGAGTCAATTGGCGCGTTGGGGTGATACTCCCTTCCCCAGAAATTGGGTAGAAGTTGTGGAACGGGTGTGTCGCGTGCGTGTTTTCAGTACCGCCGCACGAGAATTAGGTTTGGATATCAGCTATATTCGCCAACCGATCAAACTGTTCGATGGTACTCCCTTTAATGCCGACGATCCGATCGCTTATCTCAACAGCTTGAAAATTAAACGTGATTTTTCAGTCGCGGAAGTTGTTCTTGATGCACCCAGAAGGAGACTCGCCTCATAAAAAAATCGTGAGAGAAAGAGGGAGTGGGAGAAATAGGATATCATCCATGAACCTCTGAACTCCGTTAACGAGTATTTGAACTGGATGAATCCACCTTTTATCTCCGTTAATGAGTATTTGAACTGGATGAATCCACCTTTTATCTCCGTTAACGAGTGTTTGAACTGGATGAATCCACCTTTTATCTCCGTTAACGAGTATTTGAACTGGATGAATCCACCTTTTATCTCCGTTAACGAGTGTTTGAACTGGATGAATCCACCTTTTATCTCCGTTAATGAGTCTTTGAACTCCGTTAATGATTTAACTTTTCACGTCATGTAGAAAAACCAACAAAAGACCTAACCCCCTACCCCCTTCCCTTGTAGGGAAGGGGGAAAATTCAAAGCCTCTCCCCTTCTAGGGGAGAGGTTTGGAGAGAGGTCAGAATATTCATTTGCACATCGCCTAAATTTAGCTTTTTAATCCCCAAATACCAAATACCATGCAAAACCGCAACTCAACAGCTACAAACACACTAGAAAAACCATTCGCCACTACAAGCACCAGTCGCAGACCTTTCCTAGAAATTAAAGACGTTACCAAAGTTTATCCGACAAAGAAAGGCCCCTTCACTGTACTCGACGGCGTTAACCTCAACGTCGAACAGGGGGAGTTTATTTGCGTCATCGGCCACTCTGGCTGTGGCAAATCGACGCTGTTAAATATGGTATCCGGTTTTAACTTTCCCACCTCCGGGCAAGTGTTACTCGAAGGAGAACCCATTACCAAGCCAGGCCCAGACAGGATGGTTGTCTTCCAAAATTATGCCCTGTTACCTTGGCGGACTGCTTTTGAAAACATCTACTTAGCTGTTAACGCCGTTTATCCCAATAAACCACAAGCTGAAAAAAGAGCGATCGTCCGCGATCATTTGGCAATGGTGGGACTGGCTGATGCAATGGAAAAGAAACCAATGCAAATGTCCGGCGGGATGAGACAACGGGTTTCTATCGCCCGTGCTTTGGCAATTCGTCCAAAAGTCTTAATTTTAGATGAACCTTTTGGGGCGCTGGATGCGATTACCAAAGAAGAATTACAAGAAGAATTGCTCAAAATTTGGGGCGATAACCGTTGTACAGTGCTGATGATTACCCACGACATCGACGAGGCGCTATTTTTAGCAGACAAATTGGTAATGATGACCAATGGCCCCCATGCGAAAATTGGTGAAGTTATGGAAATTCCTTTTTCTCGTCCGCGCGATCGCAGCCGCATCATGGAAGATCCCCAATACTACCAACTGCGTAACTATGCCCTAGACTTCCTCTTTAACCGCTTTGCCCATGATGACGTAGGTTAAGCGCGATCGTCATTAGACCTGCCTTAAAAATAGGGACTGGGGACTGGGGGAAGAGATATTTTTATTGTTCCTTGTGAGTTCCACTCATGAAGTCTCTTGCAAAAATATATTTTTGCACTCTTAGGGAAAAAGAAAAAGGTTAAAGGGAAAGGATTTTGAGTTTCTTTTCCCTTTCCCCTTTGCCCCGACAAATGCCAAGAAGTCTATTCTCATTTTTGCAAAATAGTACCAGATGGTAGCGGGAAGAACCATGCAATCAGTAGGGGCAATTCATGGATTGCCCTTACAACTACCTCTACAAGTTATAAAGTATGTGTAGAGCGAGTATGTTGAGAAAAAATCTGTATGACCAGCTACCCAGAAACCCTAACTAGTAATAACGAATCCGTTAATGCTTTAATCGGCGAGACGACGAGCATTAACCATCTTGAGGTAATTGAAAATGTCATCGACTCTTTGGAACAAGATGATAGTGCGATGGTTAGCCACACTCCAGAGGGTGGTTATCTCTGGAAGTTTAAGTATGGAAGCGTGGAAGTATTTGTCCAACTCAACGGGACAACCGATGAAGACACAATAACAGTTTGGTCTGCGGTGCTAAATTTACCTGCCAAAGATGAACCTAAGTTGATGCGGTATCTTTTGGAGTTGAACTGCTCTAGTACTTTTGAAGCGCGTTTCGGTATTATTGAAAACCGAGTGGTTGTAATCTCGACACGCACCTTAGCAGAGTTATCTCCTGGCGAAGTGTCTCGGCTAATTACCATTGTGGCAACGATCGCTGATAATAACGATGAAGCCTTACAATCTGAATTTGGTGCGGCTTAAGGAATTTTAGATTTTGATTGGGCTATTGCTACATCCGATGTATAGCAATCCGGTTTGGGGAAATCTGCAAAGACTTTTTTCTGTGTACCAATTAAAAAGCGCCTGGGAGTGTTGCCGTGTTTCCACCCCAGGCGCTTTTTATTTTTAACTTGCTCCTCACACAATTAGATAGTATCACTGCTTCAATCAAAAGGCCAGTCTAGTAAGTGACACTTTTAGAACTGACTGCCAATTTAATTTGGGTTTATATTCCTTTGACTCGATCTTATCTGCATTTTGGGTGCGATCGCTCAAATTATGGCAGTTTGCTTGACAGACGCGATCGCATCCACGTTATGTATTGGCTTACTGATTTCATTACACAGCCGCTTTATTGGTAATCACCAGCCCTCAAAAGGTGAGTTAAGGAGGATTTAGCCTTTACAATTCGTAACATGACTAATTAAATAATTATTAAAAATATATGCATCCTTTAATTAATGCCTGAAACTTTTTAGTAATCTATCAAACTCTCAAATAAATATTAGCACTCAATGCTTGTAAGTGCTAATTTATAGCTGAAGTTTAACGCCTATGATATAGACCAAAACTACACTTTTTGTAGATGCTTTAGTTCCTTTCCAGATATTATTTTAGAAATAGAAAAAACTAAATATTTCCTGTCAGTAATATAAAATTGGGAGTAGTGGCATGAAATACACTTTTGATATTGTAGGAATATCTCCACTTTTGCAGTTTTTTAATCAGCAACAGCAAAATGGGCAAAAACCACCCCACCAAGGTGTGGAATACTTGGGAATGCATACGTGTACGCTAGATACGTTTTTAGAATCGGTAGAATCAGTTCCAGCAAAGTGGGATTGGAATTTGGATCAAGTGGTAGATACTGTGATTAAGTTTTGGTTGAATAACTCAGACAGCATTCGTTATTGGAAAGTGCGTTTAAATGATGCTGGTAAAGATAATTTACTAGTCACAAGGTTGGCGGATATAACCGCCTTACAAGCTGAATTTGAATCTTTATTAGATAAGAAGTGGTGAAGAAATCTTTAGAATTGAAAAAGAATTCAGGACGGGAGCAACCTCTGCTTCGCCTCCAGTCAAAATCAATTATTTACTCTTTTATTCTCGTTTTCAAGTATTTTGAGAACTTGGAGATATAAATTTTCGACTCTTTTTGTCTGAACTTCACCAAATGACGCATAGTGAGTTAAGCTAGGAGCGCCATTTACTTCAATAATTGTATAATCTTCCATTGGTGAGGTTATATCACTAGCAAGAATATCCACACCTGATAATCTCAACTCCATATCTTTTGTAATATTTACTGCTAATTTTTTAAAATCAGGATGGATATTATCAGTGAAATCTATTGCCTCACCTCCAGTTGATAAATTTGCATTATCTAAAAGATAAACTATATTATTCTTAGGTATAACATTACTAAAATTTAGCTTCTGTCTTCGCAAGTTTTTTTGGATTCTGTAATCTTCAAAATCTATAATTTCTTGTCTACCATTTTTGATAAAAGTTTCCTGCTTCTGTTGCATAAGTTGCAAAACAGTAGATTGACCATCTCCGACGATCGATAAAGGAATTCTTTGATATGCCGAAATTACTTCATCATCAAGTACTACGATTCTATAATCATTGCCACTATAGAATCGCTCAACAATAAATCCTGAGATTTTTTGCAAGATTTTTTTAGCTACTTGGTAATATTCTTGTTTATTGTAAACCTTGGTAACAAACATTCCTTGGCTAAGATTGATCGGCTTGACAATTACAGGAAATCCCAACTCCTTAGCATAATAAAATCCTGCATCTATATTTCTAGGATTAGCTATCTCTTCGCATAATTCGTCACTAAAAAACGTTTTTCCTTCAGTAACCTTATAGCCAAATTTATTCAGAAAAAAGTTTGAAACTGCTTTGTCTTTAGCAATTGCAACCGAGCCAAAAGAATTAATACTAAACCTGGTATTACGAAAAAAGGTTTTATTGCCGTTTTTAAATGTAATCAATCCCATAAAAGTGCATTCTGGGTCTATTAAAACTACTGCTTCTATTTCCTCTGCTATTTTTTGAATTATTGATGTTAAAAATGGTGTTTTCATTATCGATAACCATAATTTCGTCGAAAAGATTTTAACTATTTTGTGACAATTAGTCAAGAATTTTAAATTTCAACAATTGCACTATGCTTTGTCTCTAAAACTCTAGTCAAAAGCTGAAGGAAAATTCATTTTTGAATATTTCAATAAACTCTGAAAATTTAATTATTCTCAACTAACTATAAAAAATGTAAATGCCTGCAATGTAGCTTTACTAATCACACTATAGAAAAATTAAGAGTGTGTACGTGCTGATTAGTTCTATGTATATTATTCATTTTCTCTTCAGCTTTTAAATAGTATTTTTTCAGACATTAATGTTTGTTTTAGCACTGATGCGGACTTTACTTATGTGTATACATACAAATAATGCAAACCTAATAATTCTCAAACTTTCTGCCAGAACATTGTTGTGTCCTGGAAACAATTGCAAATTAAGGCTTTGAGAGTCATTGCCATCTGAAAATTTGAACTTGATTGGTCTAAAATATAGGCTTCAGTGTTGACAATTTATTAATAATCGAATAACAAGGTGGCAGCAGCATTAAAAAAAGCGTTGGTGCATTCCTACCTAGAAACTAATTAACGCCCTTCATTAAACTTCATACGGTTAACATAATTATGCCAGAAAATACGGATAACAAAACTTCCCAATCAGACAATCAAACTCTTGCGTATAAAGAACGCCTCAATTCTTGGGCGATCGCTCGTCAACTTCCTAATACGCAACGGGAGATTGTTGCTCGCTTCCGCAGCCGTTCTGATGCCGATGGCTATATGCGGCACCTTCCTCAAGAAATACCAGATGCTTCCTACATGGTTGTTTTTGATTGTCAACGCCAAGAAGCTGCAATTTAAAGTACAAGCGAATGGCATTAACCCTTGTTTTTAGTCCAATATGCTTGGCTTAAGGGTTATTGGTCTTTCAAGACGCGATAAATCGCGTCTCTACAATCTGGTTTTGAATTTTCATTACCCTTTTGTTGCGATCGCAGGCGTAGTCTACTGAAAATTTGCGCGAACCACTATATTTAATTTGCTCTCCAGCAAGAGGCTTAGATCCCCGACTTACTTCAAGAAGTTGGGGATCTTTTGGTTTCTAGTACCTTCTACCATCTCAATTAACATCAGGCTGTACTACTGAAAATTAGCAGTTCTCATACGAATTTTCGGTGAAGCTGCACATTGTTTTGGCCCCTGCCAACCTTACCAAGGAGATGTGCCGCAGGTGGTGGGATTTTTTACTATGCGTATTCATAAATAAAATAATTGGTATCAAAACAAGTGTAATTATAATTAGAAATGATTAAACTTTTCGTAAAATACATAAATATATTGATATATTAACTAAAAATAAATTCCGTAAATTCCCCCTTGTTATTGGTATTTTAGATTACTTAAAAGTAAAAGTTAGTGCAATAAGCCCTGAAAATTCTAGAGAGTTAATAAGTGGAAAAACAGCACCTATATAACTGGTTCAAAGCTGTGAGATTTTTTCGTCAACAAGAATTACTTGCCCTGTTGCTGGGGATTTTCTTCTCAATCTCTGTATTCCTACTCTGGCAGAGACTTTTAATCCAAAATCCGGGATTATCAACACAAGTAGAATTGATTGCAGGGTTATTAGTTATTGTCACGCTAACATTATCAATTTATTTTGCCTTGGCAATGAAAGTAAGAAATCAACAAATAACAGCAATCAATCAGGAGTTAACTCACAGGATTTTTGAACAGAAACAGGTAGAAATTGCCCTGATCGCCAGTGAAAATCGTTTGCGACAGTTGGTGGAAACTGTCAAAGTCATCCCTTGGGAATTGGACTTGAAAACTTGGCGATTTATTTATGTTGGGCCACAAGCGGTAGACTTGCTAAATTATCCGATCGCAGAGTGGTACGAGGAAAATTTTTGGGTTAATCATCTGCATCCAGATGACAAGAAAAATTCTGTTCGTTTTTGTCAAGAAGCAACTGCTAGGTGCGAAAATCACGAATTGGAATATCGAATGTTAGCTGCTGATGGGCGAGTTGTTTGGCTGCGAGACATTGTTAGTGTCGTTGAGGAAGCCGGAACTGCGATCGGGCTGAGGGGATTTATGTTTGACATTACTGATTTAAAGCTGGTTGAAGAAACCTTGAGGCTGAGGGAGAGGGCACTTGCCGCTACCAGTAATGGAATTATGATTGCCGATGCCAAAATCGCCTACAATCCCATTATTTACGTTAACCCTGCCTTTGAGCAAATAACAGGCTACAGTGTTACTGATGTAATTGGGCAAAACTGTCGATTTTTGCAACGCACAGATACCCAGCAACCAGCACTTAATGAATTGCGCTCATCTATTCAAGCTGGAAGAAGTTGCAAAGTTGTTCTCCGCAACTATCGCAAAGATGGTACTTTGTTTTGGAATGAATTGAGTATTTCTCCGATTCATGATGACAATGGTGAGTTAAGCCACTTCATTGGCATTCAGAGAGATATTAGCGATGTCTACAAAGAGCTTTGCTTACGCAAGCAAGCCGAAGCCAATCTACGTCGGCAAGCTCTCACCTTTGAAAATATGCATGATGGCGTAATTATCACAGATTTAACCGGAAGTATTATTGACTGGAATCCTGCTGCCGAAGGTATGTTTGGCTATACCAAAGCCGAGATTTTAACTCAACATCCCAGTATTTTGCATCAGCCGGAAGTAGCCGCAACATTAAGCGCCAACATTTTGTCAACAGTGAATCAGCAAGGACGCTGGTCAGGAGAAATACACTTTATTCGCAAAGATGGTAGTGAGGGAATTTGCGAAACAACCGTAGTTGCTCTACAGAATCAACAGGGGGAAACTGTTGCGACTGTCGGCATTAATCATGACATTACCGAACACAAACGAGCTAAAGAGGCACTGCAACAGCAATTGCATCGCACCCTACTACTCGAACAAATTACTCAAGAAATTCGTCAAAGTCTTGACACCAGCAAAATCTTTAGGACGGCTGCTACTCAAATTGGACAAGCATTTGCAGCCGATCGCTGCCTGATTCACTCTTACATTAGTAACCCCACACCCCAAATCCCTCTAGTTGCAGAATATAATACACTCCCTGGTTACTGCTCTGTATTGAAATTGGAAGTTCCCATGACTAACAATCCTCATGCCGAGCAGATGATCGCCCAAGAAAGTGCGATCGCTTCTCCAAATGTCTACGTTGAGCCTTTACTGCAAATAGTTCAGCCTATCTGCCGAGAAATTGGGCTGAAGTCTATGCTGTCAATCCGCACTTCCTATCAAGGAGAACCCAATGGTGCGATCGGTTTACATCAGTGCAGCTATTTTCGTCAATGGACACAAGGTGAAATCGAATTACTAGAAGCTGTGGCGGCTCAACTGGGTATTGCTCTAGCACATGCTCACTTACTGGAACAAGAAACACGCCAACGTGAAGAACTTACCTTGAAAAACTTTGCCTTGGAGCAGGCAAAACGTCAAGCAGAAGCCGCAAATCGGGCAAAAAGTGAGTTTTTGGCGATGATGAGCCATGAAATTCGGACTCCGATGAATGCTGTTATTGCCATGACAGGCCTACTGCTGGATACTGACCTTACACCTCAACAGCAAGACTTTCTAGAAATAGTTCACAGTAGCGGAGATACTTTACTCACCATCATTAACGATATTCTAGATTTCTCCAAAATTGAATCGGGCAAACTGGAATTAGAAGAACAGCCTTTTAGTTTAAGAGCTTGTGTGGAGGAGGCTATTTCCTTTTTAGCTCCGAAAGCTGCCCAAAAGGATATCGAACTAGTTTATCTAATCCAGCCCCAAGTTCCCATTCAGATCGTCGGTGATTTGACTCGTCTGCGCCAAGTTTTGATGAATCTTCTCAATAATGCGATCAAGTTTACCGAAACCGGAGAAGTATTACTCTCTGTTGAACTGGGGATTGGGGACTGGCGAGCAGGGGAGCAGGGGAGTAGGGGAGCAGGGGAGCAGAAAAGAAGAAGTAGCAGTAAGTCTTTCCCTTCTGCCCCTATGCTCCTCTGCCCCTCTGCCTCTTATGCCCAATCCCCGATACCTGTTGAAAAAGAGCAACTTCTCTACGAAATTCAATTTGCAATCAAAGATACAGGTATTGGTATCGCACCAGAGAAAATAGAGCGATTATTTCAACCTTTCACTCAGGCTGATGTCTCCATGACTCGACGATACGGTGGCACAGGGCTAGGATTGGCGATTAGTAAGCGGCTCAGTAAGATGATGGGCGGCACTCTTTGGGTAGAAAGCCAAGGGTTTGTTGGTGGTAATTCTAGCCCTAGATGGGATAAGAGAAAATTATTATCATTTCCTGACTCTTCACCAGGTTCAACATTTTACTTCACCATTATTACCAAAGTGGCTGCTCAATCAGAACAAGCTGAATTAAGCACTTCAACCCTGCTTGCATCCAAGCGACTATTGATTGTGGATGATAATTTAACCAATCGCCAAATTCTTAGCTTGCAAGCTGAGTCTTGGAAGATGGAAACTTATGCTGCCAAATCTGGAAAAGAAGCTTTAGTTAAACTTGCTCAGGGAACACAGTTTGATATAGCTATTTTAGATATGCAGATGCCGGAAATGGATGGCATAACTCTAGCTCGTCAAATCCGCAAGCAATCTGGTTGTCAAAATCTGCCTTTGGTAATTATGACCTCTTTAGCGAAAGTAGAAACTTTTTCTGATTTTAATGATGTCCAGTTTGCTGCTGCTTTGAGTAAACCCATCAAACACTCTCAACTCTACGATGTTATGACTGGTGTTTTGGGAAATCAGCCGAGGATCGGCAGTATTTCTCATTTTCCCTTGGTAGATCGGCATTTGGGTGATCGACTGCCACTGCGAATTCTTCTGGCAGAGGACACAATTGTTAATCAAAAAGTTGCTCTATTGATGCTACAGAAAATAGGTTATGGCGCAGAGGTCGTCAGCAATGGGCTAGAAGCGATCGCAGCTCTGCAAAAACAGCGATTTGACGTAGTGTTGATGGATGTTCATATGCCCAAAATGGATGGGTTAGAAGCAACTCGAAAAATCTGTCAAGAATGGGAGGTGGGTTTTCGTCCTTATATCATCGCCATAACTGCCAATGCCATGCGGGGCGATCGCCAACTTTGTCTTGCTGCTGGTATGGATGACTACATTAGCAAACCCATTCAACTACAAGAGTTAGCTCAGGCACTCAGCAAATGTTCACCCCAAAGAAATTTTGAATTCACTTCCATCGAACAACAAGGGGAAGTAATGCGTCCAGAATTGCAACCTTCGTCAAATATCTTACAGTCATGGCAAAACCAGACATTAAAAAGTACCAAAATTGATGCCAAAATCCTCGAATCCTTGCAGCTTATGCTTAGAGGAGATCGTGTGGCATTTGCTGAACTAATTGAGTGTTATCTTACAGAGACAGCCAGACTAGTGCAACATATCAGCACAGCGATCGCAACTCAGGATATCCAGACTATATGGCAGACAGCACACAAACTCAAGTCCAGCAGTGCTTCTATTGGAGCGATCGCTTTGGCACACCTTTGCAAGGTGTTAGAAGTACAAGCACGCAGCAGTAACTTAGAAAACAATTTAGAATTACTTTCACTACTGTATCAGGAATATGAACAAGTTAAAACTGCCTTAGAAAAAGAACTCGCGAAGGAAGTACCATGAAAGCCACTGCTCAAGAAAGCCAATCTTTAGTTTTAATTGTTGATGATGAACCTTTTATTCGCATGATACTGCGGCATTTCTTAGAGCGGGAAGGCTATCAAATAGTGGAAGCTCAAAATGGCATAGAGGCAATAAATCTTTTTAACCAACTGCACCCTGATATAGTACTCCTTGATGCCATAATGCCGGATATGGATGGATTCGAGTGTTGCACTCAGTTGGAACTTCTGGATTGTAACAAGCATACTCCAGTTTTAATGATTACAGGACTGGAAGATCAAGAGTCAGTTGACCGTGCATTTGCAGTGGGAGCAATGGATTTTGTTACCAAACCGATTCACTGGCCAGTTTTGCGACAACGGGTAAAACGCTTGATTCAGCAATCTCAGTTACAGCAAAAACTAGAAACCATGAATCTGGAATTGCAGCGATTAGTTACTATCGATGGATTAACTCAAGTAGCCAATCGCCGACGGTTTGAAGAGTATTTTTCCCAAGAGTGGCAGCGTCTAAAACGCGAGCAACGTCCGCTTTCTCTGATTCTTTGCGATGTTGATTTTTTCAAATTATATAATGATACCTATGGTCATCGGGTAGGCGATCGCTGTCTTCAGAAAATTGCTCAAGCCATCAAAGATATTATTAAACGTCCCGGAGATTTAGTTGCCCGTTATGGTGGGGAAGAATTTGCTGTGATTTTACCGAACACAGACACTAAGGGGGCGATTCATGTTGCCGACCAAATTTGTCATGCTGTCCGAGCGCTAGCAATTCCCCATCAAAATTCCCAAGTTAATTCTCATGTAACTATTAGTGTTGGGTTTACGACAGAAATTCCTCAGCCAGATTCTGACTTAGAAGAAATGATTGCCGCAGCGGATCGGGCGTTGTATGAAGCAAAGGCAGCAGGACGCGATCGCTTTGTGCAAAATATTTTACTACCCGAAAGTACAAATTCCCGCTAATCTGTCAACATTCAGTTATCTGCCCAATGCCCCATGCCCAATGCCCCATGCCCCATTTAAAAATCTACCCCTCGTTTAAGTTCTACGCCTTGATTAGCATAGTGTTTGTGGCAATAAACCTCTGAGTGGACGCTAGCCAAGTCGAAATATGCGGGTGGATTTTGGCAACGGCCAGTGATAATAATTTCGGTATCGCGGGGTTTGCGGAGTAAAGCTTGGACAATGGGTTCTACGGGGAGTAATTCTAAGTCAACGGTGGGATTGAGTTCATCGAGAATAATAGTTTTATACAATCCAGAGGCGATCGCAACTTTTGCAATTTCCCAACCTCGTTCGGCTTCTACATAATCTAATTCTTGTCGGGAATTTCGCCAGACGATCGCATCTCCACCGCAACGCTGATGATCCACCACTTCTGGATATGACTGCTGCAAAGCGGCGATCGCGGCGTCTTCTGTATAGCCGCTACCACCTTTAAGCCACTGCATAATCAATACACGGGTAGACCCTGGATGATTAATTCCTCTACCAATTGCCTGCAAAGCTTTGCCCAAAGCACTAGTAGACTTACCTTTACCAGCACCAGTATAAATTTCAATCCCTTCCAGGAAGAGAGCTTTGGCTGTTGGGTGGTGATGAGGTTTCATTTCTGAGTGCAAATCTGCAATATCGAGCAATTTTTGCGGTGCGGCGCGTCCAGTGGCGATGATTTCCAACTCTTGGGGTTTAGATTTTAATGTCTTTACAACTTCATCCACTGGTAGCAAACCCAAATCCAGAACTGGGTTAATTTCATCTAAGACGACAACTGAATATAAACCACTAGCGATCGCACCTTTGGCAACATCCCAACCCCGCATTGCTTCATCTCGGTCAAAAGTGGTAATTTCCTCATGTCCAAAAAATTCCGCTCTCCCAGTGCGAACCTGGTCAATTAAATGGGGAAACCCGCGTTGTAAAGCTGCGATCGCGCCATCTTCGTCATAATCACGTTCTGGCCCTTTTAAAAACCGCAGCAGTAAAACACGATTAGAATTGCTAGGCGTATTTATTCCCAAGCCAATGGAGCGCAAAACTACTCCCAAAGCCGCTTGAGATTTACCTTTACCCAGACCATCGTAAACGTGAATTTGACCAATAAGCCGTTCTTGACGCACTTGCGCCGTCCGAATCCCAATACCGTTCCTTGTCATCTCTGGAAAAGCTATAACTATGGCAGTCTTTAATCTTACCTAACCTCTTGTACTCTCAGGTAGAGAAACTGCCCCTCTAACGCCTTTGTACAAGGGTTAGTTCGCTCTATTAACAATATCAATAGACCGGAAAGCAAAAGTAACTTTTGCTTTCCGGTTGGGGAAAGGTTAAAGGGGAAGGAATAATTCCATACCTTTACCCCTTACCCCTTACCCCTTACCCTTTTCCCCACTTCTGGAAGAAGTCTAATAGAGGAATACTGGCACACTCGCATAGTAAAGGACAAGAACAATGGGATAATTTCCCCCATCACCCTTACTATCCCAGTTATACTCACTACAGTTAACCCTTACCCGTAACCTTTATGCCTGATAATTGGATGCTTCCCAGGATTTTTCCCATTGGTGGATTTCTGTTTGACTTTTTATTTGTACTGATTGCCATCCCCATCGAAGCTTATGTTTTGCATTCTCGACTAAAATTTGACAAAAAAACTAGTACTTTTTATGCAATTTCTATCAATCTGTTTTCTAGCGTAATTGGTTGGTTCATATTTTTTGTATCAGAACCAATGTTACCAATACAGGTGAAATCAGAATTAATTAACTATATGTTTTTTAATAATTTCAAATCGGCGAACACACAGCCTTTAATTATTTTAACTGCTTGTATAATTTTTTTTACTACGTTTTTGATGAAATTTTTCATTTTAAGGGTCTTGTTATTCTCATTAAATGAATCATTTGCTCCCAATGAAGAGGAACCTAAAACATCCCAACGCTTGCAACGGCGTCGTTTTACCACCCTGAATTTCCAAAATACTAATTTAGTTACAACTATACTAATAGCAAACTCTCTAAGCTATACTGCAATAACTATTATTTTATTATTTCGTTCAAAATAGCAAGAAATTACTTGTTTAATTCAGAGAAAAAACATTGATTAATCAGGTGTAAGGAGGAATATGAATACGCTACTAAAAGATGCCTTTGGGGCTTTTAAATTTGTTGAAGGGCTTTATGCGGGAATTAGAAAAATATTAATTCCACCCAAAGCTTATTCTTGGCAGACATTTATTTATTTGAGTATTTTTTCTTGGATACTTTCATATTGTGCCACAGGTTATATCAAAGATGTAATTGCCTTTTTCGGTTGGTTATTTTTAATTGCCGGCACAGCTTGGTATACAACTGAAGATCCTTTGAGGGTTCCTGGTACTTTTATGCCAGTCGGGGCAGTAATCACTGGATTCTTAGTGAGTGTTTTTGCATTTGGAGATCAACGAGATATAATTACACCCAGAACAATCGTTTTTTGGCCGACAATTTCAGCACTAATTACGGCAATACCAGAGTTTATCGAAGGAAATGACACCGATGCAAAAGCTCGCATTCCTAAACCACAAGATCGCCAAAGAATCATAATTTTAGTTGCTAGTAGTATGTTGCTAAGTTGCTGGATTCAGTTTCACTTTGTGACGGATAATTGGTTACGACAATATCCCAGTTTGCAGGCAGATACTTTTAAACATAGTACCTTTGTTCCTAGAACAGAAGAATTAGTAAAAATTCCCAAGAACGGCGTTATCATTCTCCAGAGACTTCAACCAATAGTAGTAGAGCAAATAGCCCAAAGACCTTGGTCAGAAGTAGAAAAATGGTTGCTAGATGCAAAACAGCGGGTAGGAAATCTGGGCAGGGAAATCATTAAAAAGAACCTGAGTAAATATGAAGAGAAGGAACTATGGCGCGTTGAACCGCGTGTAGCTAATACTAAGTCTGGATATATATTAGATTTATTAAGTATTTGGATAGGCCCGAGTTCTAACCCACGGGGCTATTACTTAAAAAAATCTTGTCGCATTGAACCAGTTGCAGCAACCAATAATTCTGAGAATAAGATTACAGTTGCAGAAATCGAATGCGATCGCGCCAGTAAATTAATTTCTGGTTCACCGCCTCCGCAGCAGTGACGAGTGGGGCAGAGGGGCAGAGGAGCAGGAGAGGCAGGGGAGGCAGAGGAGCAGGGGAAGCAGAGGAGCAGGGGAGGCAGGGGAGGCAGAGGAGCAGGGGAAGCAGAGGGGAGAATAATAATTTTTGACCAATGACAAATGACCAATGACCAATGACAAATGACCAATGACAAATGACAAATGACTATTAACAGAATTTTTGTATTGGCAAAGAATGTGTTTCAGGAAGTGGTACGCGATCGCATCTTATATATTATTGGTTTTTATGCGCTAGTACTTGCCACTGCCTTCCGCGTCCTTCCTGAATTTGCAGCTACGGCTGAAGATAAAATGTTTTTAGACTTTGGGATGGCAGCGATGAATGCCATCGGGTTAATTATTACGATATTTATTGGTACGGGACTAATTAATAAAGAAATTGAAAAACGCACTATTTTAGTATTAATTGCTAAACCCGTTAGTCGCAGCGAAATTATCGTCGGCAAATACTTGGGTTTATCCGCAGTTCTAGCTGTACTTATTGCCACGATGACAGTAATTTATCTGGTATTTCTGCAAATTGGTAATATTCCTCATCCTACGGCAAGCATTCTAATTGCTGGAATTTTCTTATTTTTGCAGTTGTCATTAATTACTGCCGTGGCTATTACCTTTGGTGTTTTTACTGCTTCTCTGCTAGCGACTGTTTTAACCTTTGCGGTATATTTAATCGGAAATATTACTCAAGATTTAGTACAACTTGGTCGTCTGAGCCGTAACCCTGGTATGGAACGTCTAACTCAAGCTTTGTTTCTTTTCTTACCAGATTTATCTCGATTAGATTTGAAAAATGATGCCGTTTATGGTCTGCAAGCACTACCTGACACTACTGCACTGATTATGAATGCTGGTTATGGCTTACTTTATAGTGCCATGTTGTTAGCGATCGCTATTTTGATCTTTTCACAACGCGAATTTTAGACATTGGGCATTGGGCATTGGGCACAAGAGGCAGAGGGGCAGAGGGGAAAGACTTAGTGCAACTTCTCCCCTGCTCCCCTGCTCCTGCCTATCCAAACTGTATTGTTTACACATCTACAAGGGTTGAGTGCCTTGGCTAGATGCTTTTTGTGCAATAGTTTTCAAGCGAGTTGCTCTGCTTTTACGGATACGTTCACTTTTGCGAACTCCACCAGCCATCTCATATTCGCGGCTATCTTTGCCATATTTAAAGCCGATTCCCATGAGCATTTTTTCGGAGAAACCACCCAAGGTTTGTTCTAACTCTTCAATTTCTACTTTGGAAGAGTCAATCGTGCTGAGAGCAGTATTATGAGCTTCTAACTTGCTGCGTAATTGCTCAATTAGTTCTGTCAGTATTTTTAAATTACAAGTCTCTCCAAGATCCAGATTGGCATCAATTGCTTTGAGTCCAGCAAATCTTAACTCAGCATTTTCTAGAACGCGGGATGTACGTTTTCTCAAAGACATAAATTTAGTTACTTGTAATATTTATACAGTTACTATGTCTTACTGAAAATACATTCTGGTTCAGCAAAATCCACAAAAATAATTATACTTTTTATGAGATAACTACTGGTAAATTCTCTTAATTTTTAGCGGTTCCCAATTGTATGGAATACAGACCTAACCCTCTAACCCTCTTCCATTCCAGGGAAGGGGAGTAACATTCAAAGCCTCTCTCTTTTTAGGAGCTACGGTGTACACACAAGTCTGAAATAGCTGATTAACCAGGGCTTTACCCCACCCTAACCCTCCCCTTAGAAAGGGGAGGGAACTAGATTTCTTTTTCCCCCCTTTCCAAGGGGGGATTAAGGGGGGTAATTACTTGTGTATACACAGTAGCCTTCGAAAGGGGAGGGAACTAGATTTCATTTTTCCCCCCTTTCCAAGGGGGGATTAAGGGGGGTAATTACTTGTGTGTACACAGTAGCCTTTTAGGAGAGAGGTCAAAACTGTACTGCATCCAAGCTGCATCTAAACCAGAACCGCTATATCTAAAGCGTTTATCTAATCTTAATTACAGCTTGAGCATTCATAACTACAGAAGAAGCTGTATTAACTACAGCTTGAGCATTCATAACTACAGAAGAAGTTGTGTTAACTACAGCTTGAGCATTTATAACCACAGAAGAAGTTGTATTAACTACAGCTTGAGCATTACTTATCATATAATAAGTATCTATAATTAATGCTTAACTTGTATTAACTACAGCTTTAACTTTACTTATCATATAATGAGCGTCTGTAACTACACCTTCACCATTAATAAGTACTGTTTAAGTTGTATTAACTACAGCTTAAACATTACTTATAACGGTTCCCGCATAGATAATATCAAGTTTGGATAATATGTCTTGCCCACCTTAGATTCAGGGCGGGCAAGATGCCATTGGCATCAAGTTAAGCTTAAACGCTTATTCCACATACGTTTTACCCCCCTTAATCCCCCCTTGGAAAGGGGGGAAAAAGAAATCTATCTAGTTCCCTCCCCTTTACAAGGGGAGGGTTAGGGTGGGGTAACGCGGATCGTGATGGTCAGCGAGTGAACTCAATATCACGTATTGACAAGGGTTTCACCTTAACTTGACACCAATGGCAAGATGCCCACCCCACAATATTGGATAATTTCTTTCTTAGAAATCCCTTATTTGATATGGTTTTTTAATACGAATAGGACTTACGTAGGTTGCTTCTGCGTAGCGGTATTACGAATTACCAACACCATCACACAGATGCTTGTCACTCTCATTCTCAGGGGGATTGGTTTTATAATACTCGCGCATAAAACTGCACCCTTTCTGGAATAAATAATCAAAATCCAGCCTCCACAGTTTCACCGTGTTGTCAGCACTGGCAGAAGCTAGCATCTTGCCATCGGGACTGAAGCTGATGCCCCAAACCGAGTTTGTATGCCCAGTAAGGGTTTTGATTTCTTTGCCTGTGCTGGTATCCCACAGTTTCACCGTGTTGTCAGCGCTGGCAGAAGCTAGCATCTTGCCATCGGGACTGAAGCTGATGCCATAAACCGAGTTTGTATGCCCAGTAAGGGTTTTGATTTCTTTGCCTGTGCTGGTATC
>NZ_JAVRCA010000072.1:0-29088 GCF_034530995.1 Nostoc sp. DedQUE04
AATGACAAATGACAAATGACAAATGACAAATGACAAATGACAAATGACAAATGACTAATGACTAATGACCAATGACAAATTAAGGAATCAGGACTTTAGCGACAGTTTGCACATCTTTGTCACCTCTGCCGGAACAATTGATGACGATGCGGAGATTGCCTGTTAACTGGGGACAAAGGGTTTCGAGATATGCGATCGCATGAGCAGTTTCTAAGGCTGGGATAATTCCTTCTAGTTGCGAAAGCCTCTGAAATGCTTCTAGAGCTTGTTTATCGGTAACACTGTAATATTCAGCCCGACCATAATCCTTTAAATAACTATGCTCTGGCCCAACACCGGGATAATCTAATCCGGCACTAATTGAATGAGCTTCGATGACTTGACCATCATCATCTTGCAGTAAATAGCTCATTGCACCGTGCAATACACCTATTTTACCTTTTGTCAAGGTAGCAGCGTGTTTTTCTGTATTTACACCTTCACCCGCAGCTTCGACTCCAATTAGGCGCACCGAAGGTTCATGGACAAATTCATTGAATAAGCCGATCGCGTTGGAACCTCCACCCACGCAAGCCAGTAAAATATCTGGTAGTCCTCCCCATTTCTCTTGGCATTGAGCGCGAGTTTCTACACCAATTACCGCGTGGAAGTCACGGACAATCATCGGGTAGGGATGAGGCCCAGCAACGGAACCGAGGATGTAATGAGTTGTTTCTACATTCGTTACCCAATCTCGAATTGCTTCCGAAGTTGCATCCTTGAGAGTTCCTGTACCTGCCTCTACTGGACGAACTTCTGCACCCATTAATTTCATCCGAAATACATTCAGGGCTTGGCGTTCCATATCCTGAACGCCCATATAAATCACACATTTCAAACCAAATCGCGCACACACAGTTGCAGTCGCTACGCCGTGTTGTCCTGCACCTGTCTCGGCAATAATCCGTTGCTTACCCATGCGCTTGGCTAGCAAAACCTGAGCCAAAGCATTATTAATTTTGTGAGCGCCTGTATGATTTAAATCTTCGCGCTTTAAATAAATTTGCACTCCCGTGCCATCTGGTCTAGCGTAATTTGCTGTCAGGCGTTCAGCAAAATATAATGGGCTGGGTCGTCCGACATAATCACGCATTAAGTTTTGCAGTTCTGCTTGAAAACTCGGCTCACTGCGATATTGTTGATACGCCGCTTCCAATTCACTTAATGCAGGCATTAAGGTTTCCGGGACATATTTACCGCCGAATTTTCCAAACCTGCCCAAAGAATCTGGTTGTACAGTTGCAGTATTGATGTTTAGTATGTTTACCATTGGTTAAAATCCTTTCATGTTCAAGTATTTTTTACTCTGGTTCTAACTTTGAATCATCTTTGGGTTTTCCATTCCCAGGTTTCGTAGGTATAGCCCAGTTTTTGGTGATTCAAAACGTCTATAGGGCGCACCAAATCGTCAGAGTTAAAATTTGGTAATAAAGATAGTAAATCTCCTAACGCTGTAGCTTTGGGGGTAGACATACCGCCATCCCAAGGCCACATTAGGTCTTTGAGATTGTGCCCGTAAGGTTGACCATTGGCAGGATAAAAATCGCTACCTTGATGACCATTTTCTTGCCATTGGGCCCAGAGGCGGTCTACGTTGGCATGATGCAGCCAAAATACTGGGTCATAAGGCGAACTTGGGATATTGCCCATAGTACCTAGACCCTTAAACTTTATGGGTTTTGTGCTTGCGTCTATTTGTACCCCACCGACTAAGCCATGAATGTAATTGTGGATGAATCCTCCGGGGGTGACTTTACCCTGCTCATCTACAGAGATAAATCCTTCCAAAGCAGGGCGAAATAGAGAATAGTTATTCAGACGGAGGGCACGCTCGACATCTTTTTTGGGTACAGGATAATCACTGGCAGGAGGTAGTCTGAGAAAGCGGACAAGTGATGTACCTAATGATGTTTGGGTTTCTGGGTCGATATTTAATGCTGGATTCATCACCCAGCCATTTGCAGCCGAAAAAGCCCCAGATACAGCGCCGCCTGTAAAGTTTCCCTGATTGGGAATTTTGATGGTTACTCCTTGACCGTTGGAGCCAAGAAAGTCATCATTAAAAATTACATTAAGTGATTTGGCATCTGTCCAATCCCAGTATGGCAGAGTAACAGTTGGGTCTACTGCTTGCAGTGCTTGTTCAAATCTGCGGATATATTCTCGATGCCAAGGGAAAAATGCGGCATTTTCATGAGCAAGTTCTTGGACTGAACCATCGGAATGTCCTTTATGGTTATGAATTAAGCGTGTTGCCCCTATATGTATAGCAACGAATTGGTCGTAAATACTAACCTTGCTACCTGGGGGTATGACAGTTTTTAAGGTTTTGATAGCCTTAACGAAGGCTGTTTTCTCTCTTTGTGTTAGGTCAGTTACGTTCTTTCTTACAGCTAGGCGAGCGTATTGTCCTGGAAGATTATGATTCCAATGGTATTTGTATTGTCCCTTGTCAAGGCGATCGTGGGCGAAGACTGTAATAGCACAGGTGCTAACTATAAGTAAGCTATAAATTAATATTTTGACCGACTTTAGCAGGAGTTTCATTATCTTAATGGAATAAGAGGAGGAGAGGGGGCAAAGGACAAAAAGAGAAATAATTGATATTTTGTTTGGGTACAGTTTAGTTTTGACCTCTCTCCAAACCTCTCTCCTAAGAGGAGAGAGGCTTTGAATCTTACTCCCCTTCCCTGCAAGGGAAGGGGCTGGGGGTTAGGTCTGTATCGAACTCAACTACAAACCGCTATAATTCCCTACTCCCCAGGTTTGCGGGTGAATTTATCACACCTCTTGAAGAGATGGATTTTTGCGCTGACTTTCTGTGATGGCTGCTTTAAGTTCTCGACAAAATTCTTCCACGGCTTGTAATCCTTCTGTGGGGCTACCTTCAGCTAAACGTTTGACAAAGGCGCTGCCAACAATCACTGCATCTGCACCCCATTCCATGACTTGATGTGCTTGTTCTGGAGCGGAGATGCCAAAACCAACGCCGATGGGTTTTTTGGTGACGCTTTGCAACTCGGTAATTAAATGCTCTACGCGGTTTTGGATTTGAGCGCGGATACCTGTAACGCCTGTAACACTAACTAGATAGATAAAACCCTGAGATTGACGAGCGATCGCAACAATTCTATCTTGAGAACTGGTAGGAGCGACGAGTAAAATTACCTCAATTCCAAAAGAGGCAGCAGTTTGAATTAATTCTTCTGCTTCTTCTAAGGGTAAGTCTGGTACTACCAATCCCTGCACCCCAGCAACAGCAATTTGCGCCAAAAACAACTTAATACCCCGATGCAAAATGGGATTGTAGTACATAAATAGAATTATCGGCGCTTTTAGGCTAGGAATGACTATGTGCAACATCTCTAGCACTTGCTCTAATTTCGTGGCTTTTTGTAAAGCGCGGGTTGCTGCTGCTTGAATCACAGGCCCATCTGCGAGAGGATCGGAGTAGGGAACGCCCAACTCGATAAAGTCAGCACCGTTGCGATCTAAGATGCGTAAGGCTTCGGCAGTAGTTTCTAAGTTAGGATCGCCTGCTGTGATAAAAGGAATTAAAGCACACTGTTGGCGATCGCGTAAAGCTTGAAAGGAATCGGAGATAGAGATCATGCTGAAAAATAGTTAATGATTGTTTAATAGTTTTAGAATAATTTACACTTAGCAATTAGCGATGCCCATGCTAAATTTTTTGTTAACGAGTCTTTGATACTCGTGAACGAGGCTTTTAGCTCCGTTAACGAGGCTTTGATACTCGTGAATGAGGCTTTTATCTCCGTTAACGAGTCTTTGATACTCGTGAATGAGGCTTTTATCTCCGTTAACGAGGCTTTGATACTCGTGAATGAGGCTTTTATCTCCGTTAACGAGTCTTTGATACTCGTGAATGAGGCTTTTATCTCCGTTAACGAGTCTTTTATACTCGTGAATGAATATCAGAGCTTCATTTTTTTAGATTTACCAATTACGAATTACGAACTTGTACTGAGCGTAGCCGAAGTATTACGAATTACGAATTAGTAAAATCTCACGCACAGCTTGTTCTACATCGCTTTGTTTAACTAAAGACTCGCCAATCAAAACTGCACGCGCGCCAGCCTCAGCGACAAGAGATAAATCAGCAGGTGTATACAGTCCAGACTCGCTGACGACGGTGATATCTAAGCTTTGTAATTGTTGTTGACGCTCTGCTAAAAGTTGCTGTGTGGTTCCTAAATCAAGGGTAAAGTCTTCTAAATTGCGATTGTTGATTCCTACTAAACTTAGGTTATCAAGCTTTAGTACTCGATCTAGTTCAGCTAAGGTATGGACTTCTACTAGCGCAGTCATGCCCAAATCGTGAATTACTCGCAAAAAGTCTTGGAGTTCTCGATCTGATAAAATAGCTGCAATTAACAATACTGCATCTGCGCCTGCTGTCCGTGCTAAATAAATTTGATAGGAGTTAATGATGAACTCCTTGCACAGTAAAGGTAATGCAACTTGTTGACGCACCTTTCGCAGATTATCAAAACCGCCCTGAAAGAATTTTTCGTCAGTTAGGACTGATAAACAAGCTGCACCACCTCGTTCATAAGCTTGAGCAACAGCAACAGGGTCAAAATCTGCGCGGATAACCCCACGGCTAGGTGATGCCTTTTTTACTTCAGCAATTAAACTAGGTTGATTGGGATTATCTTGCAAAGCAGTCAAGAAATTTCGCACAGTCGGGGCTGTATTTAACTGTTGTCGCAAGGAGGCTAAAGGCAGTTCTTGCTGCATTTGTGCAACTTCTTGCCTTTTATGCGACACAATTTCTTCAAGAATATGGCGGGGAGGGGCAACTTGGTTAGTCATAAAATGCTAGAGGGATTAGGGAGCAGGGGAGCAGGGAGCAGGGGAAGCAGGGGGAGCAGAAAAGCAGGGGAGCAGAGGAGAAGTTGCAGTAAGTCTTTCCCCAATGCCCAATGCCCAATGCCCAATGCCCAATGACTAATGACCAATGACTAATGACTCTTTAATTTGCGTATATGCACGCACCACATTTTTAATGATTTTCAAACCGACTTCTCCACCTAAAGTCATGATTGATTCTGGATGAAACTGAACGGCGGCGATGGGAAGTGTTTGATGTTCAATGCCCATAATTACGTCGTCATCAGAAATCGCTGTTACTTTGAGTTCTTTTGGCAAACGTTGCGGTAGGGCAAATAATGAGTGATATCTACCCACTGCAAAGGATTCCGGTAAGTTGTTGAAGGTGACAGAATTGGAATCGGTGACGAAAATTCGTGAGGATTTCCCATGTTGAGGATAGTTAAGAACTCCCAATTCGCCATCAAAAGCTTCAACAATGCCTTGCAGTCCCAGACAAACTCCAAAAATCGGAATTTGGCGATGCAGAAGCGCACCGACAGTCTCGGAAACTCCAAAATCACTTGGTCTACCAGGGCCAGGAGATAATACAACTAAGTCAGGGCGTTCTATATCGAATAACGATTCCGAGAAACCATGACGCAGTGTGGTGACGCTTGCACCAGTTTGGCGAATGTAATTGGCTAGGGTATGAACAAATGAGTCTTCGTAGTCTATTAATAAGATGCGTTTGCTAGATTTTACACCTGGAATCTGTTTGCTTAATTTTAGAGAACCAGACTTATCAATTTTCTGACTCGTTTGCTTTACACGGCGAATCGTTTCAAATAAAGCAGCAGCTTTGGTAATTGTTTCTTGTTCTTCTGCTTGGGGTATGGAGTCATAAAGGACTGTAGCACCGACTCGCACTTCGGCGATGCAATCTTTTAATCGAATTGTCCGTAGAATTAAGCCAGTATTTAAATTCCCGTTGAAATTTAAATAGCCGACTGCTCCACCATACCAACGTCGGGCGCTCTTTTCGTGCCGTTCAATAAAATCTATTGCTGCCCTTTTGGGTGCGCCGGTGACTGTAACCGCCCATGTATGCGAAAGAAAGGCATCTAAAGCATCGAATTGCGATCGCAGTGTCCCTTCAACATGATCTACTGTATGTATCAGGTGGCTGTATAATTCAATCTGGCGACGACCGATGACTCGTACTGAACCAGGTTCGCAGATTCGAGATTTGTCATTGCGATCGACATCAGTACACATGGTCAACTCAGCTTCATCTTTATGAGAGTTGAGTAACTGACGAATTTGCACCGCATCGTCAAGAGCATCTTGTCCCCGACTAATAGTGCCACTAATTGGACAAGTTTCTACCCGCCTACCTTCAACCCGCACAAACATTTCTGGAGATGCACCAATCAAATATTCGCCACCTAAATTAAAAATAAACCCATAAGGACTGGGATTTATTTCCTTTAAGGTATTAAATAGTTTGCTGGGTTCGTCTTCATAGCCTTCAAAAAAGTTTTGACTAGGAACAACTTCAAATAAATCGCCTCTGCGGAAATAATCGAGTGCAACCTCAACTTTTTTCGCATATTCGCCTACTTGATGGTCAGCAGTTTGATTTGGTAAAAGATGTTTGCCGCGATAATCTACAGACTCACCAGTTCTCGGAAGATTCTTGGTATTGCCATGCGCTGTTTTAAAATCATATTGGAAACGAAATGCACGTTGCTGATAATAGTCAACAACAATCAATTCATCTGGCAAATAAAGCACCAAATCGCGCTGATCTGTAGGACGTTCTAGATGTTGAGTAATTGGTTCAAACTGAAAAACTAAGTCATAACCAAACGCACCATACAAGCCTAAATGCTCGTCTTCTTGACTAGAGAAAGTATATAGAATTTCGCGGACAACGGTAAATGATGAAGGCTGTTTACTACGTTCCTCTTCAGTAAATAATTTTTTTGTAGCTTTAATAAAGCCGACAATATTGTTATTTTCTTGGGTGATGTTCTCAAGTTGTTCTGACTGGGATAGTTTCTCTACAAGAAATGGTAAAAGTACTTGACCGCGTTCATTCAACGCTATCAAAGTGAAAGAGTTTCCTTGGGTAGTCAACTCTAACGGTGGATTGACAAATCCGATCGCCCATCTTTTGTATCTGCCTGGATATTCATAGCTACTCCTTAGCAATCCTCCACGCTGAGAATTTAAATGGAACAGAATATCATCGAGGGCAGTGTCCATCTTAACTTCAGTGATGGAGCGAGAAACACTTACACCGCCGAGAGTATTGTAGGAACGTGAATCAAAAACCATGAGTAATTTCTCTAGAATATTTGTTAGTCAATCATTAAGCAGCAACCATTAATCATTATTAGTAGTTATTTTCAAACCTAGAACAGACTTAGATAATCTTTTATCCATCCAAGCCAACATATTCTTTTTAAAAGATGTAATCAAAAACTTTTTGCTTCTGATTTAAGAATACTAGATATCAAGCAGATAAGACATTGAATAATTTTTCGATTGGGTGTCAATTTATTCGCTTTTTATACTGCTTTTCTAGTACATTTACCAACAACCCTATAAAAAAAATCCGCTTCCCCCAAAAGTAGTAAATCGCCTCATAAAACCTCTGCGTTCCTTTGCGCTTCCCTCAGCGTCCCTCTGCGTTTAAAACTCCCCCCTCACTTCCTGCAACAGAGATATTGCTTGCCGATACAACAACAAATTCACCTCATGAACCTCAATTCTTTTTCCAATCCCTTTCAACAGCGTCAAAGTCAACTCTCCCCCCAAATGTTCGCGGAATTCAGTCAAACCCCGAAACAAACAATGAGGATCTTCCAATTGTGATAACTTCTCAGCTAGTTCTGGCACATACAACGTGAAACCCAACGCCGATAAACTATTTAATATCCGTTGCCACTCCGAACAATCCAGCAATCCTGCCAAATAAGAATAAGTGCTATCCAGAGCAATACCGATCGCAACAGCTTCGCCATGACGCAAGCGATAATTTGTCAAATGCTCCAGTTTATGAGCCGCCCAATGTCCAAAATCCAGGGGACGAGACGAACCCATTTCAAAAGGATCGCCGCCATTGGCAATATGTTCTAAATGCAACTGAGCGCAACGATAGATAACCTGTTGCATAGTATCCATATCTCGCCGCCTCAAAGCTGCGGTATGAGAGTGGATAAAATCAAAAAAGCTAACATCCTTAATCAGTGCCACTTTGACTGCTTCTGCAATCCCAGAACGCCAATCGCGATCGTCTAGAGTTGTCAAAAAGGCAGAGTCATTGATAACTGCATAAGGTGGCGCAAATGTGCCAAGAAAATTCTTTTTCCCAAAAGCATTGATGCCGTTTTTTACACCAACCCCAGAATCATTTTGCGCTAACACCGTTGTCGGCACCCGAATTAGCCGAATTCCCCGGTGAGCAGTTGCGGCTGCATATCCTACCAAATCCAACACCGCCCCGCCCCCGATCGCTAACACATAAGAGTGGCGACATAATCCGGCAGCTTCAATTTGTTGCTGGATTTGCTCTAATAAAGTGGGATCGTTTTTAGCAGCTTCTCCCCCCGAAATTATCATCGGTTCGGCTGCGATCGCTAGTACCTCTGCATAAAACTTGGTATACGCGACTAATTGCTTCACCAATTCAGGTTGATACTTTAATATTCCTGCGTCTATTACTGCAACTAATTTCTTTGGCTTTGTCTCCTCATCCGCACCAATCACTTGGGCTAAGGTAGGATTTTTTAACTCAAATAAATTGTGGGTAAAGTAAACTTCGTAATTAAAAGTAACCGAAACACTTTGATGAATTAATCTACTTTTTTGCTTGATGTCAACTATCATATTTTTGCAGGTATATCTAAAAGTGCAGCACGATTCAAAGTTTCCAGGAATACCTCTACGGAGTGAGAACCATTTACCTTAACTTTGTCATTGATTACGAAGAACGGCACGCTGTTGATGCCATTTAACCGAGCAAATGTTGATTCAGCAATGACTGCATCACTCACCGCGCGATTGTTTAATTGCAACTTTAATTCGCTAGCATTCATCTGATACGCTGTACCGATGGCAACAATAACGTCAATATTTCCAATGTTCAAACCGTCTTCAAAGTAAGCTTGATAAATAGCTTCGACGACATCGTTTTTTACGTTTGCGGGTGCAAGTGCAATCAGTTGATGAGAAAGCTTAGTATTGACAGCCAAACGGATTTTATCAAAATTTAGCTTAACTCCAGCCGCCTCACCTGCGCGTTGCGTACTATCAAATATCTGTTGTATTTCTGCCGCTTTCATACCTTTTCTATTTTGCATAAAGCTGCGAAATTCGTAACCCTCGGCAGGAACAGTATTATCTAAAAGAAAAGGATGCCAGCGAATATGTACTTTTTGTTCTTGCTGTTGTGCTAGTGCATCAAACAGATGTTTTTTCCCAATTCTGCACCAAGGACAAACAGTATCGTGAAATATGTCTATCAGCATATTTTTGTGGATTTAAATGCTAATATTTGTGTGAATTTTTGGTTGAAAATCTCTTTGGATAGCCATTGTATTTAAAGGCTGGATAAAAGTGTTGATTTTATCTTCAAAAAAACTTTGAGCCTTTTCAAATTCTTGAATTAATGCGTCTTTGTCTTTCTTTGCTACTAGTTTCGCCAAACGGCTATAAGTATCAGCTAAAAAGCTAATTGTATCACACCTTTCTTCTGTAGCGAGCATAATATCCACACATAAGTGAGGGTTTTGGGAAAACAAACGTTTAACAATGTCAATTTCTTGACGGTAGTTAGGAGTTGACATTGTTAAACTCTGCTCTATGTCCACTTTTACTTGTGCTAAGAAAATGCCAAGACTAAATCTACAGAAATGTTGCGTTGCTTGAACGATCGTCATCATGCGATCGTGTTCTTCAGGCGTACAAACAATTAACTCTCCACCTTGGCTTTTAATAAAGTCTAAAAACCATTGAAATGAATCATCGTTTCTACCAGGACACACTACTACTTTTTGTCCAAAAAACGATTTGATATTTGGCCCAAACATTGGGTGTAAACCCATGACTGGCCCGGAATGGTGTTCGAGCATTGCTTGAGTTGGCTGTGTTTTAATACTCGTAATGTCACACAAAGCGGTAGTTGGGGCGAGGTATTTAGCTGCACGCTTGATAACATCAACTGTATGTTCAATAGGAACGCTGACTAAAACTAATTCTGTCTGACTTAATAGTTGCTCTGCGTATTCCCAATCCTCGGATTCGAGGACGCTAACATTATTACCTACTAGCGAAAGTTGCTCTTTAAATAATTTTCCCATCCTACCGCGTCCACCGATGATGGTAATTTGTCGGGGACTGACATGATTTGTTGCATATTTAGGAATCAAACTGGCATGACAACTATTTAGCAAACTTGCCCAAACAGATTCAGGAATACCAGCTTGGGCGAGTAGAGGAGCAACATCAGACAGTTGTCGATCTAGAGAAGGTTGTTCTGATGCTGCTAATAATGATATGCGATCGCTCAATAAGGCGATCAACTTTTGGTCTGTTTTTTTCAGCCGATCTGAATTTGTCATTTGTCACTTGTACTGAGCGAAGCCGAAGTATTTGTCATTAGTCATTTGTCATTTGTCTTTGAGATATCACGCGCACTAGGGGTAAGGTATGTACCAAAAGCTCTTGCTCAACAAGTGATTCTTTAGAACTCAATTTGGGCAAGATATCCAAAGTTGTTGCTCTTTTGGCGATCGCATCATAAAATAACTCTTCATACCGATCTAGCGCTTGCTCAAAAGAGTAGTTTTCTACCGCAAACTTTCTTCCTTCACGCCCTAATTTTGCTGCTAGTTCTGGCTGATTATATAAATCTAATACCGCAGCGGCCAAAGCATCTGCTGACTCAGGCTCAACGATAACGCCGCCGCCGCTTTCTTTGATAGCTTTGGCAGCAGTACCAGTGGCGGGAACTGAACCGACAATTGGGCGACCACTGGCTAACAGCAGTGGTATTTTAGAAGGCATATTGAAGGAAATCACATTGCTCTTTTGCACAATCAACCCAACATCAGCAGCCGCTAACATTTGCGGTAGTTTTTCTCGCGGTTGCAATGGTAGCAGCAAAACGTTATCTGCTCCACAAGCAAGACAATGTTTTTGTAACCTTTCGAGAGCTTGAGATTCACCTGCGATCGCAAAGACAATATCATTAATATGACGCAACCGAGATGCTGCTTCTATTACTGTCTCTAAACCTTGCGTCAGAGCAATATTACCTGAATAAAGTACTACAAATTTACCATCTAGTTGATGAGAAGCTCTCCAGGAGTTATTTTCCTTTGGTAAAGGACGGATAAAATTTAGATTTACCCAATTTGGAATGCAGGCAATTTTATTAGCAGGTACACCTTTATGTATTAAATTATCTACGAAACCATCGGCAATCACGCTAATGGTATGTGCAGTTCGGTAGGCAAATTTTTCTAAAGCTTCCAGAGCTTGAATCATCAACTTATTCTTAATTAGCCCAACACGCACAGCAGCTTCCGGGAGGATATCTTGTACATTCAGCACTACTGGACAGTTGTATAGCCAACTTATTAAAGTTGCAGGTAAGCAAACGAGTAACGGTGGCACTGTTAAGAGAATTAAATCAGGTCGCTCACCTTTGAGAGCTTGTGGCAAACTTGTAAAGACAAAGCTCAACTCTAGCAGTAGCCGATCTATAAGGTTAGGTTTAGACTTAATCCGCAGGTAACTACGTTGAATAGTGACACCATTTTTCTTTTCAGTAACGTATAACTTACCCCGATAGCGATCGTAAATCTGACGCTGAGGATAGTTAGGCATACCTGTGATTACCCGCACTTGATGCCCTCGCTTCACCAGCCCTTCTGCTAGTTCAGTCATCAAAGGTGCAATACCAATTGGCTCTGGATGATAGTTGTATGAATAAATCAGAATGTGCATTAACCGTTAATGTGCTAAAAGCACCTTGATAATCTTGGCTTTATTTAGTATTTCCAGTTTTTATCTCCCTGATTCCAGATTTAATGACCTGAAATTTTCGTAAGGTGTGTTACCAAGGGCATAACGCACCCCACGAAACAGAAGTTTTAGATTTTGTTTAATCCACTTCAGCTTTTGAACTCGGAACTTCAGCTTCTGAACTCGGAACTTTGACCTCTGAACTCGGAACTTTGACCTCTGAACCCGGAACTTCAGCTTCTGAACTTGGAACTTCGACCTCTGAACTCGAATTCGGTCACTTTACTGCTACTCAATCATGAGAACTCAGCACTGTTTTTGCAACGTCTTCTCTAAACTGAAGACTGGCTTTTGTTGCCCGCGTTTTCGCAATGTGACGGTAGCAGCCCCAAGTCCAAGCAATGCTAAACCCAATGCTGAACTAGGTTCTGGTACTTGCCTTCTGCCCTCTACGTTTAGCACTTGAACGCGACCTTGGAAGAAATCGCCCACATACAGCTTGTCATCTTTGAGGGTTGTGCCACCAGTCCAGTTAAATCTGCCTGGTGTGAGGTCGAGGGGATTACCAAAAGGAGGGCCAGTTAATGCTGGAGGCGGTACAGGATTACCTGATGCATCGCGTGCATTTTCACCGTAGGAAGTCAAGAACTTACCGTTTTTATCAAATACCTGAACGCGGCTGTTGATAGAATCAGCTACATAAACATTCTCTTGATCGTCCACTTCGATGCCAATTGGCTGAAGAAGTTGTCCAGGGCCGCTACCTGCTGAACCAAATGCGTACAGAGGTTTGCCATTTGGATCGAGTACTTGAACGCGGTTGTTATACTGGTCAGCTAGAAAGATATTTCCACTGACTGGGGAAATTCTTATACCTGCTACACCTTGAGTTTCTCCTAGTGCAGTGCCCAGAGTGCCGCCAATGACACCAATTTGCTTTCCGTCAGGTGTAAATTTGAGGATTCTTTCGCCGTTAAAATCACCTACGTAAACGTTGCCAGTCTTGTCAAAAGTTACACCAGATGGGCCAAAGAAAATCCGATCGTTTACACGAGGGGTAAAATCTCCGTTTGCAAAGGATCTAATAAAGTTACCCTGAGGATCGAATTGATTGATGCGGTTGTTGTAAACATCACCTGCATACAAATCCCCTGTTACGGGATTAAAGTCTACAGTTGTTGGCTCGTCAAACTGTCCGGGCCCTGTGCCGCCGGAACCAATTGCTCCAATATACTGACCTGTGGGACTAAATTTTTCAATTTTGTTACCGAGGTTGTAGTTAGGAGTACCATCTGGGTTAACACCGCGTCCGTTAGCTATGAGGGTATTACCCGAATCATCTACCGTTATCCCTTGGGGAACAAAAAGCTGCCCTGGCCCGAAGCCAGGACTGCCGATACTTCTGTCGTAAGTTAATGTTACAGCTTTGGCTTGGGCTGCTGTTGCCAACACCATCAATCCAGTACCGAGAATGCCAATTGACAAATTTTTGACTAATCCCATGAGTTTTAAGTCCTGGTTGTATAAGGTATACTCTTTCCTAGACTAATTTTGTTCCCCGTCCTAGTTTGGGAACTCTGAAATTTGGGCTGCTGCCTCTTGTTGGAAATGCAACTTTCTCTTTTGGGCAGCAGCCTATTCTGTAAGCTTTACCTGGTGTCAGGTAAAGAGGGATTTAGACAGTCTCTGCTTCGGTTAGCAACTCTTCACCCAACTTGTGTTGGCGTTTGCGCTTGGCGTAAGCAGCAGTTGCGCCTACACTAGCAAGTGCTAGTAAGCCGACTACTGAACCAGGTTCGGGGACTTTTTCAACAACGACACCATCCACCCGAACAACTTCCCCGCGTTCTGGGCCGACACCGCGATTGGTAATATAAATCTTGCCATCAGGGCCAATATCAATTCCATCAGCCGAATCTAGCCCTTGACCTGCTGCAACAAGTGTTGTGCGAGTGCCATCAGGAGCAACTTGGATGAGAGATCCAGGTAGATTTGTGATGTCACCCCCTAACTGGGACTTGTCGCTGAACTGTAAAACCAGCAAATCACCTTTCTCATCAAAGGTTAGGTCGGTGATGTGCGTAAAGCCATCGAGAAAAACTTCTGGTTTTTGATCTTCGCCAATGCGGAAGATCCGCGATTTACCATCTGGATAAGGAAAACCCGTATATTCACCAACATATAAAGCTCCATCGGGGCCAATTGCGCCACCTGTGGGTACTGATTGAATTGCTATTTTTCCTCCTGGAAGTTCCTCTAATAGCCCAGGAGGTAATTGTAATCCTGGTGGCAAATCTGACTTACTAATAATATTTTTAGGAATTGCGATCGCTTGTGACTTACTTCCGTCAAGCTTGATTTTGTAAGCAGTGTTCCCGCCCCCATCAACGACATAAGCATTATCGCCACTAATAGCCAGATCGTAGGGATTGGTAACTACATCCCCCTTGTCTGGATTTTGGGTGATTTCATTTTTAGCAAAGTCAAAAATACTATTGAGAGATCCGGTGTTCAAGTCAACTTGGTACAGTTGTGCTAGAAGCGGCGTATTCAAAACTTTATCGGGCGTTGATGGCGGGAAAGTTGCAAGTTGCTGTGGTGGGAGTGGGGATTTAGAACCAAGGTTAAGTGTTGCTAGATCGCGGTTTCCTGGATAACCGGCAAACCCTGTCAGCAGATAAGCATTCCCTTTAGAATCGAATTGTATGTCTTCAATACCAGCGCCTTGGTTGCCGGTGGGTTGCTCTGCTAAAGACTGAAAGTTATTAAGTAGACGCTGTTTTGTGCCGTTTGGTGAAACTTTGACTAGTGAACTAGTATTACCAGCACAGATAGGCTGAAATAGAGTACTCGGAGATGGTTGGCAATTTCCGTTACCGCCGATACCTGGCTCTGCTACGTAGAGACTGCCGTCAGGGCCAAAGCTAACACCCCGTGCATTACTAACTCCATCGACAACTGTCGTTAGCGTTGCAGCTTGTGCAGATAGTGTTCCACAAATAGCAGTAAAACAAAATGTAATAGATGTAAGAGCAAATGACTTGAGTTTCATACCTTTGGAGATTGAGAGTTAAATAATTTGTTTGGGGAAACTTTTATGGTTTTAAAGACAACGAATTGCAGTCTTTGAAGAACGCAAGATTGGTTTGAAACTCTTTATTCGAGCGCCACGACTCTATTTATGGGAGGTTTGGTAGCTCTTTCTTCTTGTGCAACCAACCAACGCCCAAGACAGCGATCGCTAACACACCTAAAGCAGAATCAGGTTCAGGAATAGACTTGGTATTTTCAATTTTGAGAACTTGTCCAAGTCCTGGGCGATCGCCTCGGTTGGTAACGTATACTGCACCATCAGCACCAATAGTCAGGGCACTAGGCGACTCTAATCCATTGCCACTCAGAAGAGTTGTGCGTGTGCCATCGGGAGCTATTTTGATTACAGAACCATCAAAATCACCCTTCCAAGCTGACTGATTGGCGTACTGCAAAGCATACAAATTGCCCGCAGGATCGAATTGCAAGTCTGTAAGTTGGGTAAAACCATCGGCGAAGACTGATGATTTCCCATCAGCACCGACTCGATAGATTTTTGCGCCGCCTTCTGGGAAAGGGAAACCAGTAAATTGGCTGATGTAATAAGCACCATCAGGCCCTTTTGCCACACCCGAAGGTACTGGTTGAGTTGCAAACTGCGATGGGCCTCGCACCGCTTCCCCTTGAGATGGAACCTGTGCCGGTTCATTGGATGGGGTATCAGAAGGTGGAAAGACGGGATTAGTTAATATGTCTTCGGGAAAGGTAGTAAGAGCTTGCAAGTTACTACCGCTAGTATTAACACTGAGTAAGTCGTTTGCACCTGCATCAGCTACAACTAACTTATTGCCATCTATTACAAAGCCCAAGGGATTGCTACCGACATCACCACCATCGGGATTATTGGCGAGTTCATAGTTAGCTAAATCAGCAACACTCGTCCAGGAATTGGTCTTAAAGTCGGGAGCAATGATTTTACCGAGGTCAGTGTCACCTAAATTGCGATCGCGAAAGGTTGGATTCGCCCCATACCCAATCAGAACATAAGGTTTACCTGTAGCATCAAATTGGATGTTACGAGGGCCACCGGCTCCAGTACCATCTGGTAATGCTATAGAAGGAAGTCCTGTAAGTATGCGCTCGGTTTTACCATTCTCAATTTTGGTAACTGCCCCACTTGTGCCATAGCATAGAGAATCGCCTTGACCGCTTGCTGGTGGCACACAACCGCCACTTCCCCCGATGCCCGCCTCTGTAACATAGAGATCGCCATCAGGGCCAAAGCTTAGTCCTCCGGCATTATATAGACCGTCGGCGATTACTGAAAAGGATGCAGCTGAGGCAGCTTTCATTCCCGAAAAAGCGGTAACACAAAAAGTTAGGAAGGTAATAGTAAGTTGTTTATGTTTCATATTTCGTCATTTGTCATTTGTCATTTGTCCTTTGTTCTTTGTCCTTTGTCCTTTTTTTTTGTTAGTTGACCAATGACCAATGACCAATGACTAATGACTATTAACTAGTGGCTCTGGAGCTTTTGGTAGATAGCTCATTCCTCGATCAAATGATTTGAGGTTGCCAGCTTTGGCTTCGAGTAAACGTTTGATGTTCATGCTCTCAGCGCCATAGTCTTCAATTTGAAGTTTGCCGTGGGTTACAGTTCCATCTGTTTTCCAGAATGTGATTCGATGCAAGATAAAACCAGAGGCTTCTGGATCGGCGAAAGCGTAAGCGGTTGGAATGAGTAACGCTACAGAACGCTGATAATATTCGTAATCTGGATAATAATATTCTTGCTCAAGCAAGTAGTATTTACTCAGACTATGAACGCGCACAGAAACTTTTACCTTCTGGTTATATTCATCTTTGAATTCACCTGAATCAGAAGTAATATCGCCATTCGGTCGCAGTAGATGTGCCCACTCATCTATGTTTTGTAAATCCTTTAAGTATTCAATACCAATTTCAACTGGGGCATCAACATAGATGGTGTCTGTATCGATAAAGTGGCTTCCTTTAGCTGCTGAGGTCAGACCAGCTTTACGTTCCAAATTCCCTTTGAGAGAGCGACATTCAGAAGTATGTACTGTGTGAATTCCCTGCATGATCATCTGAGTCTGCCGTTTGGGATCGACAAAACTCAACCAGTGAAAGTACACACCTTTTTCATCTGTTCCCGGCTCGATATAATCAGTGGGAAACAGCAAAACAGGGTAAACCTGAAAATATTTCTGATACTCTAATCCACAGTGCCACTCAATGCCGTAGAAAAGTGGATTTTCTAATTTTTTAACATGATAATAGAGATTTTTGTGATAACCAGACGCAGTTCCCAGCCAGGTATCTTCGTCAATTTGCTCTTTCATCCGGCTATAAAGCGTCCATTCATCTAAGTTTTTTAAACTACAAAGATACTCAAAAGCGCTTTCTGGGGAAGTAGCAATATATGCTGATGTAGCAAAGGTATTTTTTTCCATTTTTCACTCCTGAAGATAATAATAATTAAGCTGCGATCGCTGTAGTTTTACTTCGCTTAATCTTGTCGATCCGGTCTTCTGCTAATCGTCTGGCAGCATCGTTGGTAGTAACTCCTTGCTCTTTAGCAATCTCAAAAATTGCTAATAGCGTGTCATAAATGTTATGCACTTGCTTGAAAGCTTTTTCTTCGTCATAACCAATCATTTCGTTATAAACATTAATTAATCCTCCAGCATTAATTACATAATCGGGACTGTAAAGTATCCCTTTTTTGGCAAGCATTTGACTATGTAATTGCTCATTATCCAATTGATTATTAGCTGCACCAGCAATAATCGAAGCTTGCAGAAAAGGAATTGTATGACTATTAAGAATTCCTCCTAAAGCACAAGGAGAAAAGATATCTACATCAAGTGAGTAAATTTCAGATGGTTCTACAATAGTTGCGCCAAAAAGCCGTTTCACTTCTTCTGCTTTGACTGGATCTACATCGCTAACAAAAAGCTGGACATCATGCTCATGTAAGTGACGACAGAGATTTTTACCGACATTTCCTAAGCCTTGAACTGCAACTTTCATCCCATCAAGTCTTTTGCTCTGCCAACGAGATTCTACAGCAGCTTTAATTCCCAGAAAAACTCCTAGTGAAGTTATGGGAGCAGGCCCGCCAGATTTTTCTGATACTCCAACAACATATTTCGTTTCTTGACTAATTGTCCGCACATCGTCAGGGGTAATATTGACATCTTGTCCGGTAATAAAACGTCCATTCAGGCTATCAACAAAACGTCCATAAGCTCTTAACAAATCATCTGTTTTATTTTCAGGATTAGCTATAATAACTGCTTTTCCCCCACCAGCCGGAATGTTGGCACAGGCAGCTTTATATGTCATTCCACGACTCAGACGAAGTGCGTCTTTTAAAGCAGCTTCTTCGTTGACATAAGGCAAGATTCTTGTAGCTCCCATCGCTGGGCCCAAGGTTGTGTCATGGATGGCAATAATTGCCTTAATTTCGGGATTTTTACCATGACAAAACAGAACTTGTTCGTGACCCATTTCTCTAACAGTTTCAAATAGCAGCATCTTGTCCTCTCGATATTGGTTGGAATTGTTTAGAGAAAGTAATGAACATTACAAAATATAAAGATATAGACATAAAAACACTCTTGAATATTAAGATTAGATGAAGTTAAGAAAAGACTTAGGGTTTAAAAAATAAGTTTTAGATTCCAGCTTTTTGAGTGGAGTTTTTGACTAAAAGAAAACTTTTGTCGCTTCTAAACTCATCCTTTCTCTTTTACTGAATTAACTAATCAAAACTGCGTTGTAAATTCAGCTTGATTGCAGTGTTTTAGTGTCTATAACAATTGAATGAGATTGCAAACTTTTAAAATCAAACCATTGGAAATGAAACCTGCTTGGCTGGATTTTTAGCGGCATTTGATTTAATTCCTTGTGCTGCCAAACTCTTATTACGTCCGCCAGAAGGTGCTGGGCGGTCGGCATCAATCACTACATCAATGAGAAAAGGGACATTTGATGCGATCGCTTGTTGTAATGCAGCTTCAATATCGGACTCTCTGACGACAACGATCGCTTCTGCTCCCATCCCACGAGCAATCATCGCAAAGTTTGTTGGTGGCATTGTTGCATCTGCACCCTTTAATCCCAAGATTTTCATCCCTTGATGGCACATGTTGTAACGCGCATCGTTGAGTACAATCCAGATTGCCGGAATTTTGTATTTCACGGCTGTGCTGATTTCGTTATTCATCAGCATTGCGCCATCGCCGACAATCCCTACAGCCTTGCTTTTGCTTGCTAGTGCTGCACCCAATACTCCGGTGACGGCGTGGCCCATTGCTCCGACTCCGGTACTGACTCGGTAACGATTGGCTTCGGAAAATTGGAGTAGATGCGTTGACCAAGTAAACGAGTTACCACACTCCGCCATGACTACGGCATCGCTATCTTCAACAATTATCTTTTGAATTGCTGCCATCAATACTTCTGGCCGCACTGGATAATCTACCTCTGTAGCAGGTTCAATTGCTTTGTGTTCTGGACGAGGTAGCGACATTGTAGAATCAGGAGCATCCGGCAATTGCTGCAACAACTCTTTCACAAAAGCTTTGATATCAGACCGAACTGGGAAAGTTTCAACGTGAGGATAGGCTACACCTGGCACTTCTGGGTCAATATCAACATGGACAAAACCTCCTTTTGGAACTAGCGCCGAACTCCAGAAAGAAGTCGGTTCGCCAAGACGGGTTCCTAATACGAGTGTGCGTAGTGGAGGTTGCTGTTCCATATAAGTTAAGACGGAAGCATGACCGCCTAAACCTGTAACACCCACAAATTGGGGATGATCTTCAGGGAAAATACCTTTAGCACGGGGCGAACACATAACGGCTGCTCCGGTTTTTTCAGCCAGTTCCAGAATTTCCTCTGCTGCATCACGCGCACCGAAACCAACCCAGATAGCAAAGGGGCCAGATGATAATAACTCTACAGATTTAGCGATCGCTTCTTTGGAAGCAGTCATCGGAAACGGAGAAATATCTAACTGGGGTAAAGCTATATTCTCAACTAAACTTGTTTGCACACTGGTGGGAATGCTCAAATGGGCAACAAATCCGCCTGGTTGCGCCATCGCTAATGCAAGTTTACGGAAAATCTGCGGTAGTTGAGCCGCAGATTCAATCGTGACTGCATAGTTGAATAACGCTCCTGGGGTAAAAATTCCTCCACTGGGCAATGTGTAAGTGCTGGTTTCTTGAATTGCCCAACGTCCACGCTGCGGTGCTGAGGTACAAGCCGACAACAAAATCACCTTTGCACCTTCACCACGAGCCGCAAATAACCCGGTGAGGGCGTTAGTGATCCCCGGACCGGCTGTGGTAAAAACTACAGTTGGGCGATTATTTGCAAAGTAAGCCTCGGTGGCTGCAAATGCTGCTCCTGCTTCATGGCGAAAGTTCAACACCTCTATGCTGCTATTGGATAGCGCACCCCAAAGGCTGGCCATCGCACCACCTGCGACACCAAAAGCGTAGCTTACTCCCAAATTTTCCAACATTTGAGCGATCGCATCGGCAACTGAGAGCGTTGGGGCTGTTTCATCGTTTAAAAAAGCCTGAATTCCCCCATTATTCTCCGATTCATCAAGCTGACGGGAGTCAGACACAGATTCTACATATCTGTTTGCGGGAAGTTCCTTGTATGGCTCAGTGGTGATGAGAGGATTTGAACCAGTATAGTTTTGACTCATTGGTTTCACGTAATTTCAGAAAGTTATACAAAGGCTTTTTAGTTTACAATCACAGCGCTAGAAATATTTATTACAAACAACTCTGTTGTTTCTTGCAGCGATGACCTAGCTTGGTCAAGAGTAGAAATGGCGAATCGCTGCTGATTGATGCTTGTGAGCGCAGTACCAAAAAATTTTTACCAAAAGCATACAACAGTTGAGGCTGTGCTTCTTGCCACCAGAATAAAGGAGATGAAGACTGTTGTACAATCAAAAATCTTTTGATAAGGATGTCAAATTTTTCGCTTCTATGTGATGACTACAGTATTTAAGTAGATCGGCGGTAGTTCGGTGGGAAAAAACTAAGTTGTGTAAAGGTGTAGAAACTGGTAATTAACCGAAGTTAAGCGTGTCTCAGAATGTTTACAAAACTTAATATAGTTAGCTTTAATAGCACCGATCTAATTAAGAAACGCTTGGTAAGTTTCTTGACCGCTACAATAAAAACCTAATTTACAATGAAAAATCTTTTGATATATGTGTCAATTTTTTTGCTTTTTTCGTGATTGTCACATTTGCAACTTAGCCACCTGAAAGATTGATATTCTACAATCGCAGAAGCGGCACATTACCAAATTTGCAATAGGAAATCTTTTGATGTGGGTGTCAATTCTTTTGCTTTAGAACTTACACAACTTTTTATCCGAATTTAAGCATGAGGCGATTAAGCGGTCTTTATATTGCCACCAAAAACTCTTTGAGTCAATTATTTGTAACGATAAATACATCATTTTTTGACTTTTTATAGTTCCTTTGAGAGATGACAAAGTATTCAGGGCATGAATATCTTTAAAAAAGTGTTTTTGATAATGCATAAATCAACAGTATATACCTAATATACGAATACGGACTTCGTTTCTGAAAGAAAACATACAATAAAACACATAATTTTTACGTACACTAGTAATACAAATGTACTTCTTGCGACAGATGACTAAGCATATTCTTCTATAGTTAAATTCCTGAGAAGGTAGGTTAAGATAAATTAAGAAAATAAGTTGATAAGTTGAAGTTTATTCATTTAAGCCAGACCCACTACCGCAAATTCATTTATGTTGAAAATCAAAGGACTCTACACAACTAGTTTGCCAAAATTCTTGCTAAGGAAAAGGCTAAAGGAGAAAAATTTTTATTCTTTAACCTTTCCCCAGTGGAAATCCCAGGAATTTTAGATTGGTGAACTCTTATAAAGAGGTAGCACTGCTACATCTTTACAAGGGTTATTGCTAATGCGTAGTTAATTTCTAAAGATGTCTATTAGTTAGTTGTCATACAGGGCTAGGTTAAATTTAAAATATTTTTTTTACTTATAGATTAAGAGCGTTGAACTTTTATCTAACAGGGCTGATTGACCGCTCTAAATTTTGTATATAAAAACTTGTTTAAGTCAATAATTAAAAAAATATTTACTTTAGTTTTTTAGAAAAATTTGGTTTAATAATTCACCTTTTCCTGGTATGATAAGTTTTATTAAGAATAATTAGTAATATTTTTTAATATACTAACTATTTTGACTATTTTTATTTTTTAACAGCCAAACAGTACACCAAAGATTTTAGTAATTTATGACTATTAACTCTTTAATGGGAATGGTGCTGATTGATTACCAGGAGGAAGTATGAACATGAATTCTGGCGAATATACACTAGCTAGATCGAACAATCAATGGGCACTACAACCAGAAATAGAGATGAAGTTTGCTCACTTCCTAATAAATCACGCTGTAGATGCTGCCTTTTGTTTAGGAGCAAACGGGCAGTTTCTTTACGTCAACGATGCCACTTGCCTGATGACTGAGTATTCCCGTGAGGAATTACTTTCTATGAGGCTGCATGATATAGATGTAGATTTTTCGCAGCATAATTGGTCAGATATTAGCTCACAGGGTTCCCTTACCTTTAAATCTCGCTATCGGGCAAAAGGAGGTCGGATATTTCTGGTAGAAATATCGATGAACTATGTAAAACACCAAGATATGGAATTTGGCTGTGCCTTTGCTCGTGAGAAAACTGATGAAATAGTAGAATTGAGCGTCCAAAAGTGGACCGATGAATTAAAAGATGCCAAAGACAATTTGCAACAAGAATTTTCTCAACTCAAGGACAAAGAAGTAGAACTAGAAACATCTCTTTCTTTACTTCGCTCTACTCTTGAGTCTACTGCTATTGGTATTGTTGCAGTTAACTTTGAGGGAGATATTCTGAGCTTGAATCAGAAATTTGTGGATATGTGGCAGATCCCAGAGTCCCTAATACTATCTAAGAAATGTCCTCGATGCAAATCCTTTTTTGAGAGCCAACTAAAAGATCCACAAACTTTTAGTCGGCTGATTTGGGAAGTGTCTAGCCAATCTGATTTCGAGAGTTACGACATTCTAGAGTTGAAAGATGGGAGAGTTTTCGCGCACTATTCTAAACCTCAATTGCTTGAGGGTAAAATTATTGGGAGAGTGTGGAGTATTTGGGACATTACTGAATCGAAACAGACTGAAGAAGCATTACGACTGAACGCAACTAGATTTCGGACTTTAGCAGAAACTACAGATGCCGGTACTTTTCTGATTCAAGATACGCGGCTTTGCTACATAAATCCGGCAGTAGAGCAACTCACTGGCTACACAAAAGAGGAACTACTAACAGGTTTCGATCTTCGCCGACTGATTAAGAGCAAAAAACGCAGGCAAGTACGTAAGCAGGATGAAGCCGCTGATTTTGAATACCAGGAGATGAATATTTTAACAAAAAACGGCACGGAGCGCTGGCTAGCTTGTGCAGTTGCCAAGCTTGACGGAGTGCTGGATTTTGGGGGAAACCCAGTCGAATTAATTGCAGGTATCGATATTACCGATTACAAATATGCAGAATTAGGGCTTAACCAAGCTTTAGAACAAGCCAAACAACTTAGCGAACTTAGAGCGCGTTTTCTTGCTATGGTTTGCCATCAATTCCGAACTCCACTGAATATTGTTTCATTTTCTAATAGTTTACTTAAAGAAGAAGTAGACAAACGTACACAGAAGAAAATCCAACCATTACTCGATCATATTCAAAAAGCCACCGAACAATTGAGCCTGATGTTGGATGATATTTTGTTCTTCTCGAAAGCAGAATCAGCAAAATTAAACTTTGAACCCAAACCGCTTGAATTAGTTCAGTTTTGTGAGGATTTAGTTGCACAAATGCAGATGATTGTTAGCCAAAAAACAATCAATTTTGTCAGTCAAGATAAAACTCTAACAGGATATATAGATAAAAAATTGCTAGAGCCGATTTTGAAGAATTTGCTTGATAACGCAATTAAGTATTCTATCTCGAATCTGGCAATTAATTTAGAACTATCTTGCCAAAATGAAAAAATAATTTTCCAAGTGAAAGATAGGGGGATCGGTATTTCAGTAGTAGACCAACAACGAATATTTGAGCCATTTTACCGTGGTAGTAATATCGATCATATACCTGGCACTGGACTAGGACTATCGATTCTTAAAACTCTTGTAGATTTACATCATGGTCAAGTTTCTGTAGAAAGTGAAGTTGATGTCGGCTCTACGTTTACAGTAATGCTGCCATTAATCAAATCAGAGTTGACCTGTTTCGAGTTATGAGTGTTGAAATGAAGAGAGTTATTAACTAAAAATTTAACAATCATAACTCTCGGAACGAGTCTATTTAGATATTCAGCAAATAGTCTAGTAATTAGCTTCTGCAAAAAGAAAATTATGTCCGAATCGTCAAAGAAAATTCTCGTTATTGAAGATGATAACGTTACTCGCAATCTTTATTTAAAGGGTCTTGAGGGTAAAGGTTTTGATACAATAGGTGCTGACAACGGTCTTGCTGGCATCCACCAAGCACAAAAGCGTATACCCGACTTAGTGATTTGTGATATCACGATGCCCGATATGGATGGTTATAACGTTTTAACTACACTACGCCAAGATCCTCAGACAGCAATTATTCCTTTCATTTTTCTGACTGGCAGTAGTACTAGAGCAGATGTTCGCAAAGCTATGGAATTGGGAGCAGATGACTATCTTAGCAAACCCTCGACACTAGACGAATTGCTCAGAGCGATCGCTACTCGCTTGGAAAAACAAGCTAATCTTCAATACTGGTGTTCTAGGAAATTAGATAAAGCTCCAAAATCATCAGCATTTACAGATGATATTACAGCGATCGCTGTCGGTGTTGCCATCGCCTCTGAGAAAGAAGTCAACATTCGTCCTAAGTCAATCTTTCCCAACATTCCGCAATTAAAAGAAGTTTTCGACTTTATCGAGGCCCATTATCATGAAGGAATTACTTTGTGTGATGTGGCTGTTGCTGTTGGTTACTCATCGGCTTACTTAACTAACCGAGTAAAGGAGACAAGTGGAGAGACTGTAAACTGCTGGATTGTCAAACGCCGGATGGCGGAAGCTTGTTTTTTACTCCAAAATAATAATCACACAGTCGAGAAGATAGCGAAAGCATTAGGCTATCAGGATGTGTCTCATTTCTCCCGTCAGTTTCGCCAACATCACGGTTTACCTCCCCAAGCTTGGCGCAAAGAGCATCAGCTTGTATCGCAAAAACAGGTGAAACTGTGGTGAAAGTAGATTTTATACAAATAGTTGTGTAAATTCATATATTAAATCCACCCTACCTTTACGTAACATGGCTGGATCTAATCTTTCAGTAGTATTACAAGTCATCAAGACAACTAACCGTTGCTGCATCTGAATACCAGAATCATCAATTACACTCTGATACAAAGTGCCATCTAGCAAACTCAAAATGTGTTCGGTTTTGTTATTGTATTGCGCTACCTCCGAAGCACGATTTTGCGCTAGATTATCAGCTTCGTTAATAACGATACAAATACGTTCTATGTAAGTCGGTGGGACAAAATTAGCGATCGCATCATGATCTAAAATAAAAATTACATACCCTAAAGGTACAAGAATTTCTTTTGCTACTGCCTGTGTCCAGACTGTTTTACCAGTACCTGGTTGTCCATGTACAACAACCGCTAACTGGTTTTGATTTAAAATCGCTTGCTGTACAGAATCAGTAAAGTTTTGGATATCTGCGGGAAATGTCCGAATGTTAAATTGACTATGAACTTTGCCTACACGACTTTGATATCCACTCAGCATCACTGCTAAGTCGTAAGTTGCTTTGTTAATTAGTGGCGCGAGATTTTTCGCCATTAAAGTATATTGTCGTCGGCCGCGATCGTAAGGATCGATTTGCAACCAAATGTCATACTTAGACCAGTAAGCGTAAACAGTATTAATAACGTCTAAGCGTTCCCAGCTAACAAATTTATCTATCGGAAAGTAAAAATCTCTTTCTGAGTGATACTGAGTAATAATATCAGGATTACCCAATACACTTAAAACTCGCAGTACAGTAATTTCTTGCAGTCGATTCAGAACATAATCAATAGGAATACTACTACGACTGACAAATTGGACAATAGGTGTTTCCGTACTCAAAACATCTTTGTAGCGATGATCTGGGGATTGCGGATCTGGCGTGATGTAATTCCAAAACTTTTCAACTTCGTAGCGGGTATTATCAGATACAACACTCAATAAATTAGCCCACCAAGCATAATTATTTCGTCCTAAAACATCAGCAATATTACTCGCCAAATTCAAACTTTTTTGACTTAATTCGCGGGAGTCACTGTACAATAGTTGCCATAAAAATCCCCAGTCTAATTCTCGATTAAACGGTCGCCAACCGCAAGCAAGTAAGCTTTGCCGAGTATTATTTGTAGGACTGCCTTCATTGCTTCTAAAATAGTCAAAATCCATATTTATCGGTTATGCAGCGTTAATTAAGTTATTTTGTGTTAAGTAGAAAGTTTTGAAAATTTTTTCTCGTAATATCAACTAATTGCGTGCAAATGGTAATTTTATTTCCACTGTACTGGCGAAGAAGTCTTTTTAATTTAACTCATTACTATTGTAGTACACTGCATTACAAAAAACTACTTATGTCAACTTTTTTGACAAACCAATTGGTAAGTGACTGCTTACTTTTAGCGATTGATGTACCTGCACTACTTATCCGTCTGTAGATGAGGACTTACAGCATATTTCAAGTTGATGAAGTACACAAGCTAGCCTGAAGGTACAAAGCTTGTTTTACTTCTGTTAGCGCAGTGGGGCATAGCCCATTCTGATTCCTGAATTCTGACTCTTGAATTCTGCTGTATATCATGTCCGTGGATATTTTTCAGAAGGTTTTATTTGCTATTTACCTAGCCAGTCTCGAAAGCTGGAATGATACAGACTGTAATGGGTTTCTGAGGCGATTTGTTTTTGCTGTAAGAACTCTAGCCAATTTTCTAGGACTTCTTCAACTTCATACTCATCAGTATCAATGATTTGTGCGATGCCTGCGGCGGGTTGCGCCAACGCTTCCACCGATATTGCTTTTTGCTGCTGGATTAAAACATTTAACACATCTGTGCTATGTTTCGTCTTTTGTTCGGATGGAAACATTTTGTGTAAATGCTGCTGATAATATGCCTCTAAACCAGGCGTGAGTTGATTGTACTGGAAAGGTATTAGGTAGAAATTTTCTGCAATCGCACTTATTACCTGACTGAGATACATAAAATTATTTTCGCTCAAAGCGGTGAGGCGATCGCAGAATTCTTGCTGATTAATCTGGTGATTACTCAGCCAAAATTTAAGATCCCCCCTAATTCCCGTTAACAAGGGGGGAATATTGCCTTCCTTTTCAAGGGGGGTTGGGGGGATCTCTTCATCGGGGGTTAGGTAATTTTGAATATATGCTTGAATATCTCGCCGATTTTGTTCTGGATAATCTGCTAAATCAAGACTTTGGGACGGCGTTTCAATTAATAAACCCGACTTCTCCCGCAAGAAAGGTCTACGAGTGAGGAGGAAATAGACCCCATCCGGGAGATAGCGGGGGAGATAAAACAGATTTGTACCAGGTGGTTGGCTGTTACGGTCAATGCAATTTAATCCATCAATGGCAATTATCAGTTTTTGATCGGGTTCTAACTCATCACTGATTTGCTGGAGAAGACTAGAGAAAAACCAACTTCCCTCTGTGGCGTTATCAGGCAGGGAGGTGTAATTAAGCGAGTATTGATTAATGAGTTGCGTGCAGATATTTATGAGAAATTCGTCAGCACGATTTTTACCCTCAAGTTCGGCATTGTAATAAATAACTTGAGGATTGTTTGTCACATATTTGGCGAGGATGGCACTTTTACCGCTACCGGGTGCGCCAATGATAGTGAAGTAACCCTGGTGATGGCGGTGGAGAAAGTTGTTAATAGCAATGAAAACAAATTCACGACCGACAAAGTTTTGGCTTTTTTCTTGAATGATTTGCTCAAACTCCGTGGGATGTCCTCTGGAATTGATTGCAGTGGGTGGTTTGGGTGGTGAATTCATGATTTTGGAGAATAATTAAAAGATGAGGCAACAGTGGAGGTGGCGATGTCTATACAATTGCTAAGACGGAAATTCACAGTTGAGCAATATCATAAGATGGTTGAGTCGGGGATTCTCACAGAGGATGACCGAGTGGAATTGATTCGGGGAGAGATTATTGAGATGTCGCCGATTGGGACAAAACACGCTGCTTGTGTAAATCGACTAGTTAATCTGTTGGTGCAGCTGTTGGGTAAACGGGTTATACTTGCTGCTCAAAATCCGATCGCGTTGAACGATAACTCAGAACCTCAGCCAGATGTGGCATTACTTAAACCCCGTAATGATTTCTACGCCACAGCACACCCCCAACCCCAGGATATTTTTTTATTAATTGAAGTATCTGATTCGACTGTGATGTATGACCGGGAAGAGAAAATTCCTTTATATGCGGAAGCAAACATAATTGAAGTTTGGTTAGTAGATATTAACGAGCAAATTGTGGAAGTTTATCAACAACCAACAGCCGCAGGATATCAGCTGATGCAAAAGTTCACTAGCGGTCAAACTTTATCAATTCAAGCCTTCCCTGACGTTAATATTACCGTCAAAGAAATCTTTGGCAGATAAAATTATTTCTTTCCTCATTCCTCTATCTTGTCTCAAGACGCAAAAAATGCACCCTACCTGATGCTTCACCTGCCACGGCTAAAGATGTTAAAGGGCTAGTATGAGCTTGGATAGTAATAATATTTTTCCCTTTTTTCAAACTCCAAACTTTGAGGGTATTATCCCATGAGCCAGAAATTATTCGTTTGCCATCAGGTGTTACAGCTACAGCTTGTACAGAATTAGTATGACCTTTTAATGTGTACAATTCTTCTCCCGTCTCTAAATTCCAAACTTTGAGGGTATTATCCCATGAGCCAGAAATTATTCGTTTGCCATCAGG
>NZ_JAVRCA010000072.1:29188-45324 GCF_034530995.1 Nostoc sp. DedQUE04
TGTTACAGCTACAACTTGTACAGAATCAGTATGACCTTTTAATGTGTAAAGTACTTTTCCTGTTTCTAAATTCCAAACTTTGATAGTTTGATCATCAGAACCAGAAATTACACATCTGCCATATGGTGCAAATATTACATTATTTATCTTTTTAGTGTGACCTATTAGAGTATTTAGTTCTTGTCCAGTTGTTAAGCTCCAAACTTTTATTGTTTTGTCTTCTGAGGCAGAAATTACCCTCTTACCACTAGGAGTGACAGCAATAGATGTTATTTGCTCTATATGACCTTCAAAAATAAAAATTTGCTGTTTTGTTTCTAAGTTCCAAACTTTGATTGTTTTATCACTCGAACCAGAAATCAGGAGTTTATCGTCAGGCGTCACTACTATTGTATTTATCTTGTCAGTATGTCCTGTAAAAGAGGAAATTTCCTTGCCTATTTCTAGATCCCATACTTTTAGCGTTTTATCGTTTGAACCAGAAATTATGTATTTACCGTTGGAAGTAACGGTAATAGCATCTACTGAACTGCTATGACCAGTGAGCGTGCGTAGCAAAGTTCGACCAGGGGGATCTAAACTAGGTATCAGTGGGCGAAACCAAGGTTGAGGTTGAGATTGTGATTGCTTGACCATCATCAAAAAAGCTTTAATCTCTGGTAATTCAAAAGATAGTAAACGCCCCCATAGTTGAGGTAATAACTCTATCTGGTTTTTGTTCAAAATATGTGCTGATAGCCGTAATGTTCCTTCAATTAATTTCAGAACATGAATTTTATTTTGGTTATACTCTGGGTTTTTTAATACCTCTGAATCCTTAATCAAATCATAATCTTCAATTAGCGGCTGCACTCCAAACTCAGGATGGTTAATCTTTGCCACCATAAAATCAAAATTAGTTAGGGTTTGGTAATACTTCTCTAATTTGCCTGACTTCACCAAGTTTGGCGCTAAACTACCCAAGTAAGCACGTTGAAAAGCGGGACTTTGTGCCGCTAATTTGTCAGCGAATTCTCCCATCTCACGCCATCTTTTGTACAAGATATTCCGCAATGCGTTGATTAACCTCTTGAAATAGCTTCCGTTTAGAATCCAGAACCCGTTTATATTTCAAAAAGTCTAAAAAACTAGCGTGATAGATGCTGTAGCAGTATTCTCCCTCTATATTCAACAGCTTCAAATACTCAACCCACTCATCTAAAACTAATTGCACATTATATTCATCCTGTTCAGCAATAGCTGCTATTATCTCACAAGGAATTGGTGTACCAATCTCCACTAAAATAAATAAGATAAATACCTTTACTTCCTGGGGTTTTTCATCCATCCCCATCCGCCGCCAATGATCTTGATAATATTCTTGCAAACCATCGGGTAATTGCTTTAAAATCAGGTCTTTATAGTCACCTTTAGTAATTCCTGGCAAAACATAGCGCAGGTACATGAAATTATTTTCACTTTTAGTTGCTACCTGCTCAACAAAATCGTTATCATAAATATTGCGGTCTTGCATCCATTGTCTAAGTGCATTTTTATAGTCTTGATCAACATTTAAAAAGAACCGAATATACTCCTTGATATCTTCACGACTTAAATTAATATACTGACTTCCCCTTAAATCTAGTTCCTCTACGGGGACATCTGGTGCAGACAAGCGTTTTTTATCTATAGTATAAGGTCGTCTAGTCAGCAGAAAATAAACACGCTCAGGAAGCGACGGTGGTAAATCTAAAAGATTACCCCCTGCTTCTTGTTCCACTTCATCCAGAGCATCAATTACAATTACAACATGTTCGCCAGCAGTCAGTTTTTTGCTAACCTGTTCTAGTAAATCTGCTAAATTAGCTTTTTCGGCATTCTGCAACTGGTAACGCTTAATTAATTGTTTGCGAATACTGTCAAGAAATAGCTCCGCTCGATTACGACCGTCTGAGCGAATATTAAAATAGCATGGTGATTTATTGTCCCAAATATATTTAGCAGCGATGGTACTCTTCCCCATCCCCGCATCACCCATTACAGTGAAGTAACCACTGCGATTTTTGGTGATAAATTGGTTAAATGTCTCAAAAACGAACTTACGGCCGCAAAACGAGCGAATTTTCTCTCTAATTAACGACTTAAATTCTGCTGGATACTCGTCTAAATTCCAATCAGGGAAAGGCTCAAACTCTTTGGATTTGCTTTTTTTGGCAATCTGAATAAATATTTCCCCAAATTCCTCTAACTGCGATCGCAGTTCAATTCTCAATAATCGGATATCATATTCTAAATCCTTACCCTGCAAAAACTTTTCTACTTCCTTGCAGAAACCCAAGGGATTATTTGCAGTATAAGCACTCCAAAAAGCATTTTTAATCTTGTTTTCTCTAAAAAGATTCAGAATTGCTTCTGGCTTACCCACACCATACTCAATTAAAGAGTAAACATAAACACCATCAACATCTTTAGGTGGTTGTACTGGGTCAAAATTGAATTGTTTTCTTAAGGTTCTAACAACACTTTCATTGTGTTGAGCTTGATTGATAACTAGAGAAGCCGCAGGTTTAGCAATATTCTTAAGTGCATTAACTACAAGGTCAATACTCATCTTCGCTAACGGTAGAGATAATTTTTACACCTGCAACCTATCCTAACCACACATGGTAAAATTTACCCCAGCCACCGCCATATAATAGCGATACTTTCAGTAAGATTTGTTAACGCTCTCTCTTCCTTCTTCCTCTGTGTCCTCTGCACCTCGCGGTTCGATTCTCACACTCATTTGGCAAAGTGCGTAGGCGTAGCTCGTCGTAGACATCACTCACACATACCTAAAATAAACTGAAACATAGTGCGTAGGCGTGGCCCATCGTAGACATCGCATAGCCATTTTCAGTACCAAACCCCAAACTTGAGCTTTTAAACCGCAAGTTTCACCCTCAAAGGCTCAACGTTCACCCTCAAAGGCTTAACGTTCATCTTCAGAGGCTCAACATTCACCCTCAGAAGCTCAACGTTCACCTTCAGAGGCTCAACGTTCACCTTCAGAGGCTCAACGTTCGACCTCAAAGGCTCAACGTTCACCTTCAGAGGCTCAACGTTCGACCTCAAAGGCTCAACGTTCACCTTCAGAGGCTCAACTGTGGCAATATTAACTTTGCAACCATATCAACAAGTAGAAACTCCATAAATGCTTGGACACTAAAGGTAGCCATCTATGGTATAGAAATGTATAGAATCTTGTAAAGATATAAAATATAGTCGTTAAATGCACACATTTCTCGCTTCTTCCTCAATGCAGCTGTCTCTACCACCAAATCACTTTCAGCCTATGAAGATTGTCGCACTGGGGGACAGCTTAATTTATGGATTCGGCGACCCGGAAAAAGGAGGCTGGATTGAGCAACTAAGGCGATGGTGGATGTTGCCGGATAGTGCCGGTCATATTCTTTATAATTTAGGGGTAAGAGGCGATCGCACCCAACAAGTAGCTCAAAGATTGGAAGTTGAATTTCGCCACCGGGGTGAACTGCGAAATCGTGTTCCTGATTTGATTATTTTATCAGTAGGCGTGAATGACTCAGCCCGGTTGGCGCGTCCCGATGGTCGAAGTTACACAGATTTTACATTGTTTGAAAAGGAAATTGCATCTCTGCTAGATTTAGCACAGCAACTTTGCCCTGTATTATTTGTGGGCATGGTGCCAGTAGATGAAGCCAAAATGCCATTTTTAGATTGTTTTTACTACAATCATGCCGACCAATACCGCTACAAAGAAGCAACTCGAATTGCTTGCAGCAAACGGCAGATTCCCTATTTGGATATTTTTGAGCAATGGATGGAACGCGGTGAAAGTTGGCGACTCAAACGCTTGAGTGAAGATGGACTTCATCCTAATACACTAGGTTATCAAGCTTTGTTAGAAGATGTAATCAATTGGGATGCCATACCTTCAATGAGCTTTGCCAATGCAGCTTACCATTCTAAATTTGATTATCACCTTAAACCATCCTAATAATTATAGATGTGTTGGTGCTTTGGGGCTAGCTGATATTCTCGTATTTGCCATCCTCGCAAAAAGCACCAAAATCTATTTATAAAAACTCTAATTTTTCTATATTATTCATTACTCCTAACTTTTAACTCCTAACTCAGCACTCAGCATTCAGCACTCCTATGACACCAACTTTATTTGGTCGCTGGCAAACTCGATTATTATTACTGATAACTATCGGCGTACTCGTATCTTTGCCATTTGCAATGGGTTGGATTGGCCCTGGTGCTAACTCGGTTTATTTTTGGATACTTGCTTATGTTGCTATTTTTGGCTTAGGTTGGGATGTACTTTATGACTATCTCCAAAAATTCCGTTGGGATAGAGATTGGCCCGCAGCTTATCAACTCTTAGCTGGGATATGGGAATTGATATTTATATTTTGTGGAGTCAAATTATTTGGCTTTTTACCAATACCTTTACCGAAAGAAGAACTTTCACCAGGAGCTTTTTTATTGCACTATAGTATGGTATGGCTAGCAGTTTTTATTAGTTCCCAAAGCCTGATGCGAATTATCTTCCTTCGTTGGCGTTTTCGGGGTGGGGAGTGGTTGTAAAATTTCAAATTATCGAAACTAATTTAATCAAAAATTCTAGCAATTTTCAGGTAATTCAACTGTAGGGTAGGGACGTACATTTGTGCGTCCCTACAGTTGATTGTGCCTCAAATAGATAAAAAAGGCTATAAATCAATACGCTTGGGTTAGCGCCAAAACCTTAAGTTGTGTAGGCTGGGGAACCACTGCGCCCTTGCAGTTTCCCGACTTGTACCCCTTCGGGGAAGCAAGCTACACGCAGCGTCTCTCTTTGGGAGAAGCAAGTGGCATTTGAGGAACGTAGACCCGAAGCGGCTTCTCGTTCGCGTAGCGTCTCCGACAGGAGAAGAGTAACCCAACATTTTCATAGCTTTGTTGGGTTGCGCTTTGCTTCACCCAACCTACAATTTTTTACAAAGCCAAGCGTATTGGGCTATAAATCGCAAATTAACAAATCATAAAAAATCATATATGGCGATTTTAGTTTGGATGCAATATGTTGTATTGACGTACAGTTATGTGCGTTATTAAGAACAAGATGACTTTAGAAACCAAAGGAACACATTTATTGTTGTATCTCATCAAATTACAAACAGCTATCTTATGTTTACAAAATTGGCATTTGTGCTGATGTGGTAGTCATATATGAGTAAAACAAGAAAACTTTAAACTCTAGGGAGATTCTTGAATGCAGAGACATCAATCAAGGAAGTACAATGTCAAATTTTGATCTGGTTATTCGGCTATTTCTACAACTTACAGTTATTTTAACCACTTGTCGCATTGTCACGATTTTAGGACGCCGCTATCTTGGTCAAACTGATGTTGTTTGCGAAATGATCGCAGGTGTAATGCTAGGGCCATCACTTTTAGGATTGATTGCACCAGATTTTCAGCAATGGCTATTTCCTAAGCTTCCCATCATCACTGCTGTCGGACTCAAGATACCCAATCCATCGATGTCGATTTTATATGCTATTAGCCAGATTGGATTGGTAATTTATATGTTTTTGATTGGTTTAGACTTTAATACCAAACTTTTAAAACATCATATTAAAAGTGCAAGTTTGCTATCTGCGGCTGGGATTATCACTCCTTTTATTTTAGGAGCGATCGCATCTTTTTGGTTTTATCACAATGGCGATTTCTTTCAACCAAAAGTTATGCCTTGGTCAGCTGCTTTGTATTTGGGTGCATCGATGACAATTACGGCTTTTCCAATGTTAGCTCGTATTCTTTACGAACGCGGTCTTACACAAACCCGCTTCGGTACTTTGGCTTTAGGTGCAGCATCGGTAGATGATGCAGTTGCTTGGTGTTTGCTGGCGATTGTGCTTGCTAGCGTGAAAAATTCTTTAAGCATTGCCATATTAGCAATTGGTGGTGGAATTTGCTATGTGCTATTTGCGATTTTTCTCGGACAACCTCTACTGAAAGCGTTCACACGCATGACAAAACGCGAAGGTGTGAACAGACAAACCCTGACTTTAATGTTGATAGTTTTGATGTTTTGTGCATGGTTTACCGATGTTACAGGTATCTATGCAATATTCGGTGCTTTTGTGTTGGGAGCAGTGACACCACGCGGAGAATTCGCCCAACAAATTCGCCAATATACGGAGTTTTTAACTACTTCTTTTTTGTTACCGATTTTTTTTGTTTTCTCTGGATTAAATACTCAAATTGGATTGGTAAACACACCTACTTTATGGGGAGTGACGTTGTTAATTATTGCGATCGCAATTCTCAGTAAAGGTGTTGCTTGTATGTTGGCTGCAAAATTGGCGGGGGAAAATTGGCGCGAATCTGCAACTATCGGTGCTCTAATGAATGCTCGTGGTTTGATGGAGTTAATCATCCTCAATATTGGTCTAGAACAAGGTATAATTACCCCAACTTTATTCACTATAATGGTTATTATGGCAGTTATTACAACTCTTATGGCATCACCACTGATTGCCTTTTTATTGCACGGTACAAGCTATGAGAAATCTTTGAATTAAGCAAAATTAAATATCAGATTAATTAAGTATTTAGTACAATATCTAAGCTAGTTTTGAGGGTTTTTAGTAAGCGCTTTAGTGCTGAGAAAATTAAGGACTAAAGTCCTTACTACAAACTTGATTCCCCATAACGGCTACAACGGCATCGTAACAATAATTAATATAACAACGAAGCACAAATTACTCTTGGGTGTATCTAACAAGCTTGACATTTTCTAGTATTTTAAAGAATTATCTTAGGGAAACCAGATAGTTAATTTTGAGGAAACCATGCACATCGTTATTCTCGTTCTGGTTGAGGTGCTGATTGTTATTGGGCTTTCACGGCTAGTAGGGCTAGCATTTCGTTCTATTAAGCAACCGCTAGTAATTGGTGAAATTGTCGCCGGAATTATGCTCGGCCCATCTTTATTTGGGTTAGTTGCTCCCCATTTAGCAGTTAGCTTGTTTCCACCAGAAACTTTTCCTTTTCTGAATGTTTTGTCTCAGGTGGGACTAATATTTTTCATGTTTCTAATTGGGTTAGAACTAAATCCCAAATACCTCGGCGGTCAATTAGAAGTAGCAGTTTTAACTTCTCATGTCAGCATTTTGGTGCCGTTTTCTCTAGGAACATTGCTAGCGGTAGTACTTTATCCCCTAGTTTCCAATGCAAGTGTATCATTCACCGCCTTTGCTTTATTTTTGGGGGCAGCGATGTCGATTACTGCCTTTCCAGTGTTGGCGCGAATCATTACTGAAAACAATTTACAAGGAACGCGTTTAGGAACGTTGGCGTTAACTTGTGCAGCAGTGGATGATGTGACAGCTTGGTGTCTCTTGGCAGTTGCGATCGCAGTTGCGCGAACTGGTGACTTTGCTGGTGCTGTACCCACAATTATCGCCAGCATAGTTTACATCGGCTTGATGTTGACAGCAGGTCGTTGGTTCCTACAACGCCTTGCCAAACACTACCTCCGTGCGGGAAGACTCAGCCAATTACTGCTAGCTGGGATTTATATGGCAGTGGTTGCATCGGCGCTAATCACTGAACTAATTGGGATTCACTTAATTTTTGGAGCATTTTTGCTGGGAGCAGCCATGCCCAAAAATGAAGATTTAGTCCGAGAATTGGCAATAAAAACAGAAGATTTTGTCCTAATTTTCTTGCTGCCAATATTTTTTGCCTACAGTGGCTTAAAAACGCAGATTGGCTTGCTCAACCGTCCCGAATTGTGGCTTTTGTGTGCGTTGGTTTTAGCTGTGGCGATCGCAGGCAAATATGTTGGTACTTATGTAGCAGCGCGTGTCAGTGGCATTAGTAAACGGGAAGCCTCGGCACTCGGTTGGTTAATGAATACTCGCGGCTTGACTGAGTTGATCGTGCTAAACATTGGTTTAGAGTTAAAGGTAATTTCTCCCTTAATATTTACCATGCTGGTAATTATGGCATTGGTAACTACATTCATGACCTCGCCATTGCTGGAATGGACATATCCGAAAAAGCTGATCAGGTTAGATGTGGTGGAACCAGAGTTAGAAGCACAAACAGCTACCAGCGTTAATGATGCCGAAACTTATATTCGTCCCTACCGAATTTTAGTGCCAGTGGCGAATCCAAGTACTCAAAAAGGCTTGGTACAGTTGGCAGCAAATATCGCTATCAACTTTCAATATCCCGCTGTTGTTAACCCTCTGAGCCTGATTGAATTTCAAGAAGATTATGCCTTTGAAAGTACGCCAGTTGAAGCAGACCGATTAATCGCCCAGCGCCGCCAGCAGCTAGAAGAATTGATTAATACGCTCGAACCAGTAGAAAAACGTACTCATGTGCATCCGATCGTTCGCATATCTAGCAACGTTGCCCGCGAAACAGCACAGATTGCCACATTAGAACAAGCTGATTTAATTCTCGTTGGCTGGCATCGACCAGCTTTTAGTAGTAATCGTTTAGGTGGACGAGTCGGACAAATGCTTACTACTGCCCCAGTAGATGTAGCAGTGTTTGTAGATAAAGGCAAAGAGCAATTAGAAAGTTTATTAGTACCTTATTCAGCCAATATCCATGATGATTTAGCACTAATACTAGCTTTGAGACTGCTAATCAATCGTGAGACTTGTGTGTTGCAGATATTACAGATAGTAGCAAATCACGCCAAGGAAGAATTGAATTACGAACTAAATACGATGATGGAACAATTGCCCGCCAACGTACGCGATCGCATTGAAATCAAAATTGTCCAAGCTCCAGATCCAATCCAAGCTGTAGTCGAAGCCTCAAAAAATGTAGACCTAACAATTGCTGGCACCAGTCGCGCTTGGGGTATCGAACGTCAAACCTTGGGAAGATATACAGATCAACTAGCCATTCAATGTTGCTCCTCCCTGCTGATTACCCGCCGTTACAGTCAAGTCACCGCTCATCTGGCTTCCATGCTTCCTGATGTTAGCAGTCAAGAGCCAACATTGAGGAACTGAAAACATGAATCATTTCAACTTCAAATCTTTAAGTTTTTACGGAGTAGCAATAATTTCAGTGCTACTGTTGTTTAAAACTGTCACTGTTTACGGAGAAAACAAACTCAAGGCTCCTCCGTCAGTTAACGGTCGCTATCGTCTGACCCTAGCAGAGAATTTGCCTAACTGTGAAAAATCGGATACTCTGACGTTAAACATTGAGCAGTCAGGTATTTACTTAAATGCCTCTGTATTACCGGCAAGCGCTAACGCCGACACTGACGAAAAGCACTCTCTGGCAGGTATCTTCAAAAATCAACAATTAAATTTATCTGGAAAAGTTAGTAAATCAATCCTTTGTAATATTCCTCGCCCCCAAAACGATCCTCTAAACTCAGTCACAATTCAAATGCAACTTGTGGATCAAGGTAATATGACAGGTCAATTAACCGTAAATGGTATTCCACAAACTCTGAAATTTACTGCTGTGCCTCAAAAAGCTAATTGAATTGGGGGATTGCTAGAGACGCGATTCATCGCGTCTAAGGGATTGGAAGCGCGAAGTAAACAGCAATGTAAGTGCATTGTATGGGTTTTATGGAGCAAATAAACAGAATGAATCGGGAACTGAAAACTAAGCAATCTTACCAATGGGGCAAGCAGTTATTTAGCATCAGTATATTAAGTTTTTATACAGCGATCGCTCTCGAAACTTTTACTAATGCTGGTACACCAGGGGCAAAGCTAAATAATTGGCGTTTTTCTCCCAAGACACAGCAACTCGAAATTACCCTCTCAGCAGGCACAACCCCTCGTTATTTCTACTTAGCCCAACCCTCTCGTCTGGTTGTAGATTTACCGAATACTAAGTTGGGCAAAGTTACCACACAACAAAATTATTCTGGAGCAATTAAAAGCATTCGCATTTCTCAACTCAATGCAAACGATACACGTATTGTCCTAGATTTAGCCGCAGGGACTGTTTTTAATCCCAAAAAGGTACAACTGCAACCAGTTTCCCGAAAAAACTCCACTCGCTGGGTATTACGTCCGGTTATTTCTGGTAAAACTACTGCCGTAAAATCAGGAAATTCCCCTCCTTCAGCCAAGAAACAACCTCAAACACTCCAAAAGCCGCCTAGTAAACAACCTGTAACCGCTACTAATCAACAATCCCCCTTACTCACAGTTCCGCCTCCATCCAATCAACTGCCCTCAACAACTACTATTAACTCAGGGCAGCCTTTTGTCACTGTACCTGCTTTAAATCAAAATACATCCTCTCCCTCTCAACAACCTGCTTCGAGTCTTCCCCCTGCTTCTTTCCCAAATCAACCCAGTAATTTAAATAACATTCCTCCTTTAGGGGTGTCGGAATTTCCAATTCCAACAATCCCCAACGATCCCGAACCCCAGGTAATCGAGTTTGGTCAACCTTTACCCAAAACTAAATAAAAATTGGGTATGGGGTATGGGGCATTGGGCATTGGGCATTGGGCATTGGGTATGCAGAAGAGACAAAGGTAGACAAGGAAGAGGGGGAAGACTTGGGAGAGACTTGTTCAATAATTCCTCCTTGTCCCCCTGCTCCAACTCATTACTCGTTACTCATTACTCATTACTCCCCTGCTTCCCTGCTATGCCCTATGCTCTATGCCCTATGCCCTAATAAATGAATTACTTTCCTCCAACTAACTCCTTCACCTTGTTGATGATGCCGACTGGATCGATACCTTGATATGGGTACTGTTCCCACAAACCGCCGCAACCTTCTTTATAAGTTCCAAGATGGGCATATTTGGGAGTCAACCCCCGCTCTAGTAGCCAGGAACCGAAACGGCTGCCTAAGCCAGTGCGACGGTTGAAGGGTTCTACTACAAGCACAAAAGGAGCGTTACCAACTTTGGCGATCGTTTCTTCATCAATGACGTTTAAAGTTGTTTTGTTAATTAAACCAACGTCTAGTCCTTCTTGTTTCAGACGCTCTACAGCATCAACGGCACGGTAGAGAGCATCGCCAAAACTGATAATGTAGCCTTGCGTTCCTTCTCGTATAACCTCATCTTTACCAGGAACAAATTTGTAGCCACTTCCAAACAAGTCGTTGCCATTGCTGTCCTGAATATTGGGCACTTTGGAACGGGTGGAGAAAATAAACCGCAGTCCAGGCTCATGGAATACAGCTTCTACACAAGCTGTCATTTGATTATTATCTGCTGGGAAGTACAACTGTGTTGGGTAGCCATCATCCAAGCCATTGTCGGCAAACATATTATTTATACCAAAGTGGCAGCTGTTATCTGCCATGTCATCTATACCCGCATGGGAAAAATGACACAGAACATTGGAATAGTTTAGCCGTGCCATCGTGATTTCTGAGATACACATTTCTAGGAAGGCGCTGAAGGTCGCAAAAATACCTTGCTTGCCCTCGTCCATCCCGAATCCAGCCGCAGCAGAGAAGTTGCTCCGTTCCATGATGCCGGAGGAAATAAATATTTCTGGGTATGTTTCATGAATTTTCTTCAAACCGCAGGAGCCTTCTAGATCGCTATCAATGACCTTGACTTTTTCTTTACGCTCCGCTTCACTCATGCGATTGAGGACACCCACCACGGCTTCACCAAACACACTACGGTTAGCGCCCCATTTGTCACCAGAACCCAGAAACGTATATGTTTGTTTGGGTTTCTCAATACTTTTAAGGTATTCGAGCGCCGCAGTTTGTCCGCGAGATTCTAGATACTTAACTGCTAAATCTACAGAAATGACATCATGGCCATGAATGGAACCTTCTAAACCTTCAATACCAGGACACATCAGGCGTTTATTGATAATAGCGATCGCTCCGGGAGTATTCACAGCTTCGCAAATGCGATGGTATAAATCGTCTAAGTCTTCGCCGTCTCCCTGAAGTACTTTCAAACCGTGCCCTTCTAGGGTTTTGGCGACGCTGAAACCAGGTAAATATTTAGAAGGATGTCCGGCGATCGTTACATCATTGTCATCAATGAGCAGCTTGACGTTGAGATGTTGAGCAACAGCCAACCGAGCAGCTTCGGCATCGTTGCCTTCTTGCTGCGATCCATCAGAACCGAGACAGAAAACAGCCTTGCCTGGATTCGCCATTGCCACACCATTGATGTAAGGCCAAATATGACCCAAGCGCCCAGAACTAAATTTCACACCAGGAGTTAGTTTTAGTTCGGGGTGTCCCGGTAAATTGGAATGTGCTTGCCGATAACGTAAAAGTTGCTCGGCAGGTAAGTCACCATGCAATGTTGCCATCAGATATTGGGTGGCGACTCGATGTCCTGCTTCGTCAAAGAAAATCGGCACAAATTGCTCCGATGCTCCCCGGAAAAAGGCATCAAGGATCATCACCTCCGGCACTGTATCGTATGGGCCGCCAGTATGACCACCGACTCCGCTAGCAGCGCCAGTCGCTGTAAAAAAGACGATCGCATCTCGGCAAAGTTGAATATTCGCTTTGAGAGTCTCTCGCTGTTCATCTGTCAGGCTCGAATTTGCCGGATTGAGCGCTAAAGGTTTGTAAGCACCGAGATCGATTGGAAATTGGGTATTAATAGTAGTCATGGTTTATTGATTGAATAAAAAACAATGTGAACAGACAGAATGCGCGATCGCATTACAAAAAAATTGTTAAAACCCCGATGGGCAACAATTATCCAAGCTCAAGCTAACCACTCAGAACCTTTGTGGAACCGTGTGATTTCATCAAATGCCAAAATCAATACATGCAATTGTGCATGAATGTGCTTGAATTCAATTGAAGTTACGGATTACCGTACAAGAACTTGCATATCAATAAGTATAAACTCACAAACGTGCAATTTCAAGTTCAAAAACGCATTTTCAGGAAAATTAATTATGCTAACTGCTGAACGACGACAATTCATCTTAGAAATTCTGCGTCGTGATAAAAAGGTACTTTCGACAGAACTTAGTGCTGTTCTCAAGGTTTCTGAGGATACGATTCGCCGGGATTTGCGAGAACTGGCACAAACCGGACTATTGCAACGCGTTCATGGGGGAGCGCTCCTGAAATCTCCAGCCACCGCTAGTTATGCCGATCGCCAAAAGCAAGCACCAAAAGAAAAGGAAGCGATCGCTCGGACAGCAGCAAAATTAGTTAGTACAGGACAGGTGGTGATTTTAGATGGAGGTACAACAACTCTCCAAGTAACCCGTCATTTGCCCCTAGATTTGCACGCAACAGTGATCACAAATAGTCCGCCAATAGCAGTTGCTTTAGCAGAACATCCCCATATAGAGGTTGTGATGTTAGGCGGACAACTCTACAAAAAAGCCTTGGTAAACGTGGGTACTGTCACCATTGAGACATTACGGATGATTCGTGCAGATTTGTGCATGTTGGGAGTTTGCAGTTTGCATCCAGAAGTTGGGATTAGTGTACCTAACCTAGACGAAGCCCACGTCAAACGAGCGATGATTGCTGGATCGGCTGAGGTAGTCGGATTAGTCACAGCAGAAAAACTAGACACGGCTGCTCCTTATCTCGTGGAGTCCATTCATGTCCTGACTTACCTAGTAACAGCACCGACAGTATCTAATAATATGCTGAGTGCCTACAAAGCTTTAGGTTTAACAATTATCCGTGATGAGTACGAGTGAGCTGATGAAGGCAGATGCGATCGCAGGGAACTGGGGATTGGGGAGACAAGGAAGACAAGGAAAATAATTCCTCACTTCTAACTCCTAACTCAGCACTCAGAACTGTTTTGCCCAATGCCCAATGCCCAAATCTAAAATCTATCCGTTTCCTGAGGTGTCCCAACTGCTCCCGGTTGAGCGGTGAAGAAGTTTTGAGCCGCTTCATTCTGATATATACATCTAATATCAGGTTTGTCACTGTCCAAATTACCTGTGAAACCAAAAGTGTTCAGGCGATTTTTACAATCTCTCACCTGATCGGATGTCACTAACTTACGTTGCTCTAAAAGCGCCCAGTTATTTTGTCTCAGCACGCATCCGGGACGCATACTCGGCTGGGAAACATAAACATTAAAGGGGTTGAGAGTAACAAACAGTCTAGCGTCCATCACCATCGCGCTGGCTCCATACTGCACGCAAATTTCAGGATTCGGTGCTTTGGTGTCTATAAATTCACGAGAAGCTACGTTTGATGGAGCCAATGTGGTTGTAGAACTAAAAGCAATGCCAATCCCAATTCCCAAAATCAACACCCCTCCCATAATTGCGATGGTGGTGAAGTTAAATAGAGGGGATTGGAAAATAGAGGGTTTAGAAGTAGTAGCCGATCTACCAGTAGATTTACGTCTCATTGTTGCTTAATCACCTTCACGCCGATTTGGGAGGGAGTAGTCTAAAGTTTTTTCTCCCTCTTTCAGTATGCCTATTCTTGACTGTAATTGCCTGTGATTTTCTCTGCGATATTCTTGTTAAATGAGAAAAATACTAGTTTATCTAGATATTGGAACAAAATTTTAATACTTTTAATTGTTATCAGATATAGCTATTTACTTTCACAATTGATCTAGTCAGAATGCTTAAACTATCTAACTTTTGTTGTTAATTATTCAATTTTTCGGATGAGATATTTTTGTTGACCCTAGTAATTGATGTGTAAAACAATGTAAATTAAGATTTAATGAAATTTTAATAACTAATTGAAAGCAAGTGACATCTCAAAGAGCGCTACCTTCGGGCAAAAGGTTCAAAACTTCGCAACTTCAAATCTTCCTGGCTGATAGTCTGACTATTTTTTGGGGAGATTGGCTAGATTTACGCGTGAGAATTTTACCAGTTGCTGCATCAGGTTTAATATCGCCACTGATATATATTTTAGCTTTTGGCTTGGGTTTAGGTAGTTCCATCAAACCCGGTTCGGGAATTAGTGGTAACTATGACAACTATTTGGAATTTATATTACCGGGAATGGTGGCGCTGTCGTCGATGACAGTTAGCTTTGCTGGAACAACATTTTCAATTTGTGGAGACAGACTATTTACCAAAACCTTTGAGGAATTGTTGTTAACTCCCATAAATCCCTTAGCGTTGTACATCGGTAAAATGCTGGCGGGAGTCGTGCGGGGTTTGATGACTTCCGGTTCCGTGATTTTGGTAGCGTTGCTCTTAAGTGGAAACTGGAATTTTGTCAACCCACTGTTTTTACTGTTAGTGGTGCTCAATTGTGCGGTATTTGCTGGATTAGGAGTGATTGTAGGGTTGAGTGTGCGATCGCTCGAATCAGTTGGACTCTACAATAACTTTATTATTATCCCCATGTCATTCTTAGGGGCAACCTTCTTTGACCCTGGTACATTACCGGCAGCCCTTAAAGTCGTAGTTTACCTGTTACCGTTAACCTACGCCAGCATTGGACTGCGTGCAGCTGCCCATTTACCCTTGTCTCAGTTTCCTTGGTACAGTATACCAATTTTGTTGGTGGTTGCGATCGCTCTTTCTCTCTGGGGTGGTTATAAATTTGCTCATCAGCAAGATTAAAGTAATTCGTAATTCGTAATTCGTAAAAGCATTGATTACAACCTGTGCTTTAACTGTTGAATTTTCTGTAAAACTTTTTCCCGATGCTGCGTTAGCTTGATCCATCGGGGTAGGCGACTGGCAAGACTGCCATTGTGCCAGCCTAATGACTCATCTGGCAAGCGTTCTCGCAACCTTGATTGAACATAGCTTTCCAGGAAGTTCAAATGAGCTTCATTATATGCCCATAGCAACTGACCGCAACAAGAGATTTGTAGCCACAAGGGCAAGCCAAAAAAATGGTCTAATATTCCATAGCGAGAATTTCTTTTATGCCTGTAATTGTTCTGCAACAATAGCAGTGCAGATTTTCGTTTAGCAGCATTTGACTGTTGTTTTGTATAGCTACAGTGCTGACAGGTAATTCTTTTCATGGAACTGAGACTTGATTGCTCAGAGTTTACAGTCAATACCTTGGCAATGCGATTGCATTGGGGACAACATACTAAAATTTCTTGCTCAAAATCAGAAAGCCGTTTGCCATAGTCTCTAAATCTTATAACCATTTCATCTCAAACCTGCTATAGGACTCCTATTTGATTTTTGAAAAAACTCCGTACATCTGGAGAGTAGCGA
>NZ_JAVRCA010000073.1:0-44114 GCF_034530995.1 Nostoc sp. DedQUE04
ACCTTGCTACAATCCACATCTGGATTAACAAAATATTATTAGTGGGATAGGTTCAAGCTAGTCGCATATTTCAAATTAGCCGTAATACAATAGACACTTGGTTAAAGAAGAGAGAAGAGACAGGAGATTATCAGGCGAAAGTAAGATATCAGCAAGGATATAATCCCAAAATTACTGATTTAGAGCAATTTCAGCAGTTTGTGCAAGCAAATGGCAGTAAAACTCAAGCAGAAATGGCAGAGGCTTGGCCAGAAAAGATTAGCGATCGCAGTATAGGAAAAGCCTTGAGAAAAATTGGTTATACCCGAAAAAAAACCTACGGGTACAGAGAAAGAGATGAAGAAAAAAGGCGGGAATTTCTTGCCAAAATCAGTCAAAAAGAACGCTCACAGCTAGTTTACGTTGATGAATCAGGAATAGATAATCGAGAAGATTATGGTTATGGATGGAATCCCAAGGGAAAAAGATTTTACGATTTAAAATCAGGAAGAAGAAACCTGAGAGTAAGTATTATGAGTGCTTTATGCCAGGGAAAGTTAGTTGCTCCATTGACATTTGAAGGCTCGTGCAATCGATTAGTCTTTGAGAAATGGCTTGAAGAAAAACTTTTACCTGAACTCAAGTTAGGACAGACAGTTATTTTAGATAATGCCACTTTTCACAAATCTCAGAAAATTCGTGAATTAATTGAATCTGTCGGGTGTGAAAAGAGAGTATTTACCACCATACTCTCCTGATTTAAACGATATTGAACATTATTGGTTTCCGATAAAAAACCGAGTTAGGAAATCAGTTGGTACTATCGAACATTTTCGGGACAGAGTTGATACAGCTATTCGTTTAACGTCCTAACCTATACTTCGATTGCTATACATCCTCAAAGGTTGCAAAATACCACTAATCTTTTTTGACTTACTTAGGATGAATATAGCAGTGCAGTTAGCAATTAGTCTCAAATATTGAATTTTGCAGTTTCTGAATTATGCACGGTCAATGATTATGAGGTTTGACTTTATCAAGAATTAGTAATTTCTGCAAATGCGTGATTAGTAACTTTTGTTTCTTGATGGCTCAATTGTTGCAGTGCCTTTGCTAAATCAGTTGTGATGTTTTTTGCATCTTGTTTTATACAGCCATTCATGTAATCTGCGACTTTTATTGGGGAGCCAATGTCAATACTCACATCTGTACCCCAATTGGGATAAGGTTGGCTGTAGTTAATGCCTACGGGTATAATTTTCACTCCCAGCCCGGAATGGCTAGATTCAGCACTCAAAGCAAGACGAGCAATTCCTGGCTTCAACTGGTGAACTTGGCCATCACGAAAAATGTTACCTTCTGGAAAGATGACCAGGGTTTTGTGCTGCTGAAGTAGCTCTACTCCATGTCGCAGCGTGCGAATTGATGGATGCTTAGAATTTACAGGAAATCCCCCTAAACGTCGAACAAACCAGCCTTGCAAACCTTGGCATTCGTCAATAGTCACCATAAATCGCAAGTCTTGCTTTCTCAGGCAAGCGGTAGCGTAGGGTACAAGCAACGCATCCCAACGCGCCCGATGGGTAGGCGCAAGGATCACAGGCCCAGTTGTGGGGATATTTTTTTGTCCGGTTATTCTAATTTGTCCAAAGAATAATGGTAATAGGCAGTGACGCCCTAATAAATATGCCAGGGGACTTAACCAAGGAGAAACCTTTGAGGTAGTGCTATCTACCTGAGGACTTACTGAGGTGTGCTGGCTGGTATCGGATGAAGAGTAAAATTCCATCATGACGGATGCAGCTGATTGACGGGTAAAAATTTAACGAAAGGCGTGATTAGTTACACCGTAGATTCTCTTGTGTGACTTGTGTCGTAGTAGATGGACAGTTTTACCTCTGTCCGTTAGTTTACTTTACGCCGCCTAATAGCAAACCAAGTCTGTAATTGCTGACGACAAGCTGACTCTAGAATGCCTCCGATTACTTGGAGACGGTGATTAGAAGCAGCACTATCGGGGATGTTAATAACTGTACGAATTGCGCCAGTTTTTGTATCGTCTACTCCATATACCAGTAGTCCTAGTCGTGATTGGACGATCGCACCTGCACACATCGGGCAAGGTTCGAGAGTGACATAGAGTGTGCATTCATTAAGATGCCAATTTTGTAAAGTTGTTGCAGCTGTCTTGATAGATAGAATTTCCGCATGAGCAGTAGGGTCTTTATCGCGCTCTTTTCTGTTTTCTCCTTCTGCTAGCAATTTGCCTGTTGAATCAATGATAACAGCACCTACAGGGATTTCACCTGCATCACCTGCTGTTTTTGCTAATTCTAAGGCATAATTCATCCATTGTTGATGTATAAGATATTCCGTATACATGGTTAACATATTCTTATCAATTCAATATTCCTTGCCCTAAAGGTGGGCAAACTTGTGCCACAGTTTTCTGGCACTTTGTCAAGCTAGTTTTGAAAGTTTAGGGTTTGTAGTAAGCACTTTAGTGCTTAGAAAATTAAGGACTAAAGTCCTTACTACAAACTTGCTTACTGAGCAATTTAAAATCAAAAATTGCCCAACATAGCATCACCAAGAAAATTGTTGGGGCTAATTTGATTTCTAAATAGCGGCTTGAGCTAAAAGGGGATCGAGTTTACTTTGTGTGTCTAACTGATAGAGGTCATCGCAGCCGCCAATGTGCTGGTTATTGATAAAAATTTGTGGTACTGTGCGGCGGCCGTTAGCGCGTTCTGCCATTTTCGCTCTGGCTGCTTCGTCGCCGTCGATTTTGTATTCAGTGAAATTTACACCTTTCCACCACAGCAGCATTTTGGCTCGAATGCAGTAAGGACAAGTTTGCCATGTGTAAAGTTCGACGTTGGCTTTGACTCGCTCTGGATGGCGATTTAAAAGGGGATTAAGAAAGTCCAGCATATTGATCTTAAGCAAGGTTTTAACTATGTCTTTAGCCTAGATCATTGCTTACCGCATCGGCGCTGGAACCCACTTTTGGAAACCCTCTAAATGATTCCAGTAAGCTAAATATCCAGTCAATGCCCAAATTAGAGCGGCTACTATCAGCACTGCTACGCCAATTAGCCGCCAAGTTCGGTTGGTTTTCCAATAAAGAGTTGGTGCTGCAAAAATACCGCCTAATCCAGTTAAAATAAAGCCTATTCCCGATAAAAGCGGTTGCTTTGTCAAATTCAAGTTGATGATACGGATACCGACTACGATCGCAACTGCACCAGCAAAGAAGCCGTAAATGGCGATTGTCAATAAATCCCAACCTTGAGCAAGGGCGATCGCAGCTGCAATAAACAAGATTCCAAATAGGATACTCGTCTCACCGAAGGCAATGTTAAAGCTACCCATTACTGGCCAGGTGAAGCTCATGTGTAAACCAGTCGTGAGTGCGATCGCACCCGTAATCCCAAAACCAGGAATCCACTGTCTTTGATTAGAACTATCTATACCACGATACACATAGTCAGCCAGTAGAAATAGCCCAGCTACCATATTGATCAACATGAGTGTGATGTAGTCGATAAACACGATTAACCTCTGAATTTGACAAGCTATCTACTCTGCGCCTTGTTTTTTAGTTTTTAGTTAATTTACCATCTTTTTCTTATTTATTATTTTATACCTAAAGATAAACACTGAATAACAGCAATGTTCTAGATATACATTGCTACCCATTTGTCCTAGTTCTTAACTTAGTTGCTTTTGAACACGCTTTATACTGGAGTAGTTAGGAGTGAAAAATTAGGATGTGTTAACTGGCACTTTTTTAACGAGTTAGCAGTAAAACTTAACTTTCTTCCACGTGTATCCGCCCTTTGGTAGACTTGAAAACTGAAATGGCCAGATAAAGCGGCGGAAATTCAAGCAGTTGAGAGGGCAGACTCTGTGGAAAATACACTTGGGTTAGAGATTATTGAAGTAGTAGAGCAAGCGGCGATCGCATCCGCAAAGTGGATGGGTAAAGGCGAAAAAAACATTGCTGACCAAGTAGCTGTGGAAGCTATGCGGGAGCGGATGAATAAAATCTATATGCGGGGTCGCATTGTGATTGGGGAAGGCGAACGCGACGACGCGCCTATGTTATACATCGGGGAAGAAGTTGGTATCTGTACTCAACCAAATGCCGAAGCTCTCTGTAACCCTGATGAATTAATCGAAATTGACATCGCCGTTGACCCCTGTGAAGGTACAAACTTGGTAGCTTATGGACAACCTGGTTCAATGGCTGTCTTGGCAATTTCAGAAAAGGGTGGCTTATTTGCTGCTCCTGACTTTTACATGAAGAAGTTAGCAGCACCCCCCGCAGCTAAAGGCAAGGTAGACATCAACAAGTCAGCAACAGAAAACCTCAAGATTCTCGCTGAGTGTCTAGAGCGCTCGATTGAAGAACTCGTGATCGTGGTCATGAAGCGCGAACGCCACAACGATTTAATTAAAGAAATCCGTGAGGCTGGAGCGAGAGTCGCCCTAATTTCAGACGGTGATGTGGGTGCAGCAATAAGCTGCGGTTTTGCTGGAACTAATATCCACGCGCTGATGGGTATCGGTGCGGCTCCTGAAGGTGTAATCTCAGCAGCAGCAATGCGTGCTTTGGGCGGACACTTCCAAGGTCAACTGATTTACGATCCAGCAATTGTAAAAACAGGTTTGATTGGAGAAAGCAGAGAAGCCAATATCGATCGCTTAAAGTCTATGAATATCAATGACCCCGATAAGGTCTATGATGCTCATGAATTGGCATCTGGTGAAACTGTTTTGTTCGCTGCTAGCGGCATTACCAGTGGTAATCTGATGAATGGTGTACGTTTCTTCAACGGCGGAGCAAGAACTCAAAGCTTGGTAATTTCTAACCAGTCGAAAACTGCTCGATTTGTTGATACAATTCACATGTTTGGTGAACCCAAGACTCTTCAACTGAACTAATTTTTAGGGAATGGGGAATGGTAAAAGTAGAGGTGAAGCATTAGGAAATAAATCTTTCTGTAAAATGGAAAAATAGTCAACCAAATGCTTCATCGTTACACTAGTTAGTAGTTAGTATTTAGTGATTAGTTATTGTTTATTAGTTGGAAAAATTATCAACCAATAAACAAAAATTCCCCATTCCCTATTCTCACTCAATGCCCTATTCTCAACTACCAACTAGTAACTACGATTTAGCAAATGAATATAGCAGTGGTGGGGTTAAGCCATAAAACAGCCCCAGTAGAAGTCCGGGAAAAACTGAGCATTCCAGAACCACAAATTGAAAGTGCGATCGCTCAACTGGCCAGCTATCCCCATATTGACGAAGTTGCAATTCTCAGCACTTGTAACCGCCTAGAAATTTATATTGTTGCCAGTGAAGCAGACCAAGGTATTCGGGAAGTAACGCAGTTTCTTGCGGAATATAGTAAATTACCTGTGCTTTCTCTGCGACAACACTTATTTATGCTGCTGCATGATGATGCAGTGATGCACGTTATGCGGGTAGCAGGTGGTTTAGATAGTCTGGTACTCGGAGAAGGTCAAATTCTGGCTCAGGTGAAGACTACTCACAAACTGGGACAGCAATATAGCGGTATAAAAACCATTTTGAATCGATTATTTAAACAAGCGCTGACAGCAGGTAAGCGGGTTCGCACTGAAACTAGTATTGGTACTGGCGCTGTCTCTATCAGTTCGGCTGCTGTAGAGTTAGCACAGCTAAAAGTGGCAAATTTAGCAGCTTGCCGAGTGGTAATTCTGGGTGCTGGTAAAATGTCACGGCTACTGGTGCAACACCTAATTTCTAAAGGTGCTGTGGAAATTAGTATTGTAAATCGCTCTCGCGATCGCGCCCAAGAATTAGCAAAGCTCTTCCCTCAACAACCGATCAAAATTCATCCGCTATCGGAAATGATGAGCGTAATTTCCGATAGTGATTTAGTATTTACAAGTACTTCGGCAACAGAGCCAATACTTGACCGTGCCAAATTGGAAATGGTTTTAGAAGTTCAGCGCTCTTTAATGTTATTTGATATTTCTGTGCCGCGTAATGTCGATGCGGATGTAAATGAACTGGAAAATGTGCAGGCTTTTAATGTGGATGATTTGAAGGCAGTAGTAGCGCAAAACTACGAAAGCCGTCGGAAGATTGCACAGGAAGCCGAACGACTTTTAGAGGAAGAAGTGGAAGCCTTTGATATATGGTGGCGCAGTCTGGAAACTGTTACTACTATTAGCTGTCTGCGAAATAAAGTCGAAACCATCCGCGAACAAGAGTTAGAAAAAGCTTTGTCGAGATTGGGTTCGGAATTCGCTGACAAACATCAAGAAATAATAGAGGCATTAACACGGGGAATTGTCAATAAAATTTTACATGACCCGATGGTGCAATTGCGATCGCAGCAAGATGTGGAAGCCAGAAGGCGCTGTATGCAAACTCTGCAAATGCTGTTCAACCTGGATGCAGAGGAACAATTTAGTTAAATTTAACAACAAAATCCCCGGCTTCTGTGAGAAGTTGGGGATCTGAGCTTTCAATTAGATATACTTCTAATTAGATAGATGTCTAATTAAAAGTAAGTTATGCAACCAGAGCAATTTAACATCTTACTCCGCTTTTTCAAGGCATTAGCGGATGATAGCCGATTGAAGATTGTAGGTATTTTGGCGAATCAGGAGTGCAGCGTCGAAGAATTAGCGGCGCTACTACAACTGAAGGAACCGACGGTATCTCATCATTTAGCGAAACTTAAAGAGCTAAATTTGGTGACAATGCGTCCTGAAGGTAATAGCCGTCTATATCAATTGGATAGTGAGGCTTTGCAAAGCATTAGCAAGGAAATTTTCACACCTGAAAAAATAGCATCCTTGATAGAGGATGTGGATACTGAAGCTTGGGAAAGCAAAGTGTTGAAAAACTATTTCGACGGTGGATACCTTAAGGAAATCCCCGCTAGTCGCAAAAAGCGTCTAGTAATTCTCAAGTGGTTAGCAAACCAGTTTGATATAGGAGTCAACTACCCTGAACGCATGGTAAATGACATTCTTAAACGCTACCATCCCGACTGCGCCACCCTGCGACGGGAGTTCATTGCTTGCAAGTTAATGCAGCGAGAGAATGGGGTTTATTGGCGTATAACATAGATATGAAAGATGAATAAGCAGCCGCACAATCATAGATCGTATATTTATGCAGTTAGAAACACAAAAAGCATATTACACCCCTGAAGAGTATTTAGAAATTGAGGAAAAGGCAGAATATAAAAGCGAATACCGTGATGGAGAAATTGTACCGATGACAGGTGGCACTACAAATCATAATAAAATTGCTGGCAACTTTTATGCTTATTTGAAGTTTGGTTTGAGAGGCAAGAATTATGATGTTTATATTGGTGATGTGCGTTTGTGGATACCCCGTTATCGGCAGCATACTTATCCTGATGTGATGGTGATTGAGGGACAACCTATTTATACGGGAACCAGCACAACAACGGTTATGAACCCGATGTTAATTGCTGAAGTTTTATCTAAATCGACTAAAAATTATGACCAAGGCGATAAGTTTCTTTATTATCGCTCTATTCCCGAATTCAAGGAATATATTTTAATTGACCAATATCAGTATCATGTGATGCAATATGTAAAAACTGCGGAAAGTCAATGGTCATTCACTGAACTTGAACATGAATCTGCAATTTTATCACTGCAAACGGTTGATTTTAAAATTGAATTGCGCGATCTTTACGATAAGGTCAATTTTGCAGAAAATAACGAAGGCTAAAATAATTTGTAATTTGTGATTTGCCTAAAGAATAAAGATTAATCAGAATTATCTAAATCAAACTTAAATAAAGATGCTGCCGCGTCAGTATCTTTCTGAATTTCTGCAAACTTTTGTGGACTAATGCGTTGATAGCTAGCTGTAATACCCATAATATTTACTCGAACCTAAACGCCATTAATAGTGTTCCCTTTGACTTAGAACAAGTAACAGTATTCATTTACTTTTATTTGTTCTAAGTCAAATCACTCAATACATTGCATAAACACAAAGCTAATCGCACTTTATTTTCCCAAATAAGCTTCTAGAACTTTGGGATTAGTTTGAATTTCTGCGGGTGTACCATCAGCTAAATTTTGCCCTTCAGCAAGTACCCAAACACGATCGCACAAGGACATAACCACATCCATATTGTGTTCGATAATCAAAAAGGTCATGCCATCTTGACGGTTCCAAGTGATAATGCGATCGCAAATATCATCAATCAGTTTCGGATTCACCCCAGCAGCAGGTTCATCCAACAAAATCAACTTGGGATTAGTCATCAGCGCTCGCCCCATTTCTAGCAGCTTGCGTTGTCCACCAGACAAGCCACCTGCGTAATCGTGTGCTTTTTTGGCCAAGCCTACTGATTCTAACAGGAACATTGCCCGCTCTTGCAGTTGCTTTTCTTCCTTAGCAACAATGTGCGGTTGCAACTGCACCTGCCAAAAATTTTCGCCCGTTTGTTTTTGCGCCGCCAGCAGCATATTTTCTAACACCGATAACCGCGAGAGAGTCCGTGCAACCTGAAAAGTGCGGATTACTCCCTGCTGGGCGATTTGATATGGTTGCAAATTGTGAATCGGTTCGCCGTCAAAAATCACTCGTCCCTTATCTGGGCGGATGAAGTTTGAGAGTAAATTAAATAAAGTAGTTTTACCAGCACCATTGGGGCCAATCAAGCCCGTAATGCTGCCTTTAGCAACTTCGATTCTGGCCTCATTAACTGCTTTGACACCACCAAAGCTTTTAGAAAGTCCAGTGGCTGCCAAAAGGGGAAGTGGAGATGAATAGTTATTTACCAAGGGTGAGTTCCTCTTTTTTCCCTAAGATACCTTGAGGACGCCAAATCATCAGCACCATCAAAATTAGTCCGATTACCATGATGCGAAATGCGCCCAAACGTGCCTCATCAAGGGAAACGATTCTGGGTAAGACTTCTCGCGTTAACGCATCGTAAGCAAAGAAAATTACCGCACCTACGATTGTGCCGACATTATTCCCAGAACCGCCTAAAATCACCATAATCCAAGTGTCAAAGGTGATCTGCGGTTGAAAATTATCAGGGTAAATGGCGCTGAGTTGCCAAGCAAAGAAAGCACCAGCGATACCCGCGATCGCACCGCCTAACATGAGAGATTGTAATTTATACCAAAAAACGTTTTTTCCCAGCGCTTTAGGAATTTCTTCATCTTCGCGGATAGCTTTGAGAATTCTACCCCAAGGCGATCGCACCAAAATTTCTAAGCGCCAGTATACAAATGCTAAAACCAGCAGCAACACCAGCATTAAACCCGCTTTTGGGTTGTAGTTATACAGTCCGATTACCCCAGAAATATAAATTGCTGCCGCCAAAAGTGCTAACACAATTCCCACACCCAAGCGTGATGCAAATTCTTGCTTGCTAGTCGTCCTTTTGCCCAAATCAGTAGTTCGAGATATTTGAGTGGTGCGAATCCATTGCCACAAAGTAAAGAAAGTTACAGCAGCCAGCAGCGTTAAAAGCCCAATCATTATTAATCTGACAAACAAACTTGGTTCTGTGGATAGGGGTATGGGATAACTTTGCACACCAAACGCCCCAGAAACCCAAGTGTCACCCACAGGTAATTCCTGATTATTCACCACCAAACGAATTAATTCACCCGTACCAATGGTGACAATTCCTAGATAATCTTCTCGTAAGCGGAGAGTTACAAAACCAATTATCAAACCCAATAAGGCTGCGACAATTGCCCCAGCCAGTGCTGATATAAGTAGGGGTACGCCCTTTAAGCTTAACAATACCGTTGTATACGCTCCCAGAGTCATGAAAGCAATATGACCAAAGTTAATTAATCCCGTAAAGCCCCACTGTAAATTCAGTCCTAGTGCGAATAAAGCAAAAAGTGCTGTAGAAATTGCTAAGAAAATGAGATAGTCAACCATATTAAATTATTTGGGAATTGGGAATTGGGCATTGGGCATTGGGCGTTAGGAGTGCTGAGTGCTGAGTTAGGAGTTAAGAGTTTTGTTTATCTCCTTGTCCCCTCATCTCCCCTGCTCCCCTGCCCCTCTGCCCCTCTGCCCCCCGCGCTGGGCGAATAAATTTTAGCGTAGCTTGAGCGTAGCTAATTTTATGGGAATACTATTTATTGTTGGTGTTTGGTGGTAGGGAATAATTGACGTATGAATTTGCTGCGACTTAGAATGCATCACTTAATCGAGCAATTAGGCGATGACGATTTGCAAGACATTTGGAATGTTCTTGAAGCTTTACATTATGACTTTTATATGCTCAAAGCGATACAAAAAGTCAAGCGATCGCAGCAACCGTGGGATATCTTAACCCATGAAGAAGCGGTCAGACTGTTGATGTTTTTCTGATTCAGCAGCGCTTTTGATAGCATAAGTTTGGCGTAAATAAGCCACCCATTTGAAATGTCTAAAACCCTTACGCAATAGTAATTACGAATTACGACTTACGAATTACGAATTACGAATTACGCAAAGCGGTACTAGTGCCAGTGGCCCCTCAAGTTTTGGTGAAGGTAACGCCCAGTGAGTCTGGAAATGCGCTATGCCAGGTCTTTTTTGCTAGACCTGAAGAATTTAGAACCTGCCGCCTACGAGCGGGTACATGATTTTGTTTTTATTGAGTTAGCCCAAAAGTGGCAGTTGAGCGAGCTAAAAGAACTGCGACAGCTTGATAGTGAAGGCATTTTTCACCGCTTCACCCTAGACAATTATCTAATTGGTATAGAAATTAGGGGTGAAATTGTGAAATTTCTGCGTGTCATCCCTATGCCAGATGTTTAAAGTCAAGAGTCAATCAATTTTGGATTTTGGAATTGCGGATTTTGGATTTGTTCCACCTACGTTCGCTTTCTTGGCACGTTCGCGGTAGCGTCTGGTAAAGAAGTGCGGGGCATCAACCGAAATAATTTTTAATCTGAAACTTGTACTGAGCGGAGTCGAAGTATCTAAAATTTAAAATCTAAAATTGGCACGGTCAAAGGAACACTGAAAACTGTAAACTGTATAAGGCTAGGCAGGGATCGCTATAACCTTACATTAAACTGGTTTTTGAAAAACACTTTATTTGAGATTTCCCTATGGATGCTAGGGCACTTTGGCAACGATACCAAAACTGGTTATATTTCCACGAGGGATTGGGACTGTACTTAGACGTGAGTCGGATACGGTTCGATGATGCCTTTGTGGATTCGTTGCGGCCGAAGTTTGACAAGGCGTTTGCGGATATGGCTCAACTAGAGAAGGGTGCGATCGCAAATCCTGACGAGAACCGCATGGTTGGACACTACTGGCTGCGAAATCCTGATTTAGCACCAGCTCCAGAACTTACACAAGAAATAGTTCAAACTTTAGAACAAATCGAAGCCTTTGCGGAAAAAGTCCAAACAGGTGCTATTCATCCTCCTAGAGCAAGCCGCTTCACGGATATTATCTCCATTGGCATTGGTGGTTCCGCTCTCGGCCCCCAATTTGTCGCGGAAGCTCTTGCTCCTGATTTCCCGCCCCTGAAAATTCACTTTATCGATAACAACGATCCCGCAGGTATCGATCGCGTTCTCAATCATCTACGGAATAGCCTCGCCAGCACTTTGGTATTGGTGATCTCCAAATCTGGGGGAACACCCGAACCGCGCAACGGCATGATTGAAGTTAAAAAAGCTTATGCCGGTCACAATTTGGAGTTTGCCCAATATGCGGTAGCTATTACCAGTGTTGATAGCAACCTCGATAAGCTAGCCAAAGATGAAGGTTGGCTGGCGAGATTTCCGATGTATGACTGGGTAGGAGGACGCACCTCAGAAATGTCTGCTGTAGGGCTAGTACCAGCGGCATTACAAGGCATTGATGTTCGCGCTATGCTAGATGGCGCCAAAGAAATGGATGACGCTACCCGCGTCCCAGATGTAAAAAATAACCCAGCAGCCTTGCTTGCTTTGTCTTGGTACTTTGCAGGTAATGGAAAGGGCGAAAAAGATATGGTTGTTCTACCTTACAAGGACAGCTTATTTTTATTCAGTCGCTATTTGCAACAGCTGGTGATGGAATCCTTGGGTAAGGAAAAAGACTTAGACGGCAATGTTGTCCATCAAGGTATCGCCGTTTATGGCAACAAAGGCTCAACAGATCAACACGCTTATGTCCAGCAGTTACGCGAGGGTGTAGCGAATTTCTTTGCTACCTTCATCGAAGTGTTGGAAGATCGTCAAGGCCCATCTACTGAAATAGATCCAGGAGTTACATCAGGCGATTATCTTTCCGGTTTTCTCCAAGGAACCCGACAAGCGCTTTATGAAAATCACCGCGATTCCATTACAGTCACGATTCCCCAAGTTAATCCCCGAATTGTAGGGGCATTAATTGCTTTGTATGAACGTGCTGTTGGTTTATATGCTAGTTTGGTCAACGTTAACGCCTACCATCAACCAGGTGTAGAAGCTGGCAAAAAAGCTGCCGCCTCCATTCTCGATTTACAAACACGAGTAGTAGCGGTGCTACAAAAAGAAAAAACTCCCCTTTCTCTTGACGAACTCGCCGAGAAGGCAGGCGCATCAGACCAAGTTGAGGCAATTTACAAGATTTTGCGTCACATCCATGCCAATCAGCGGGGTGTAGTTTTACAAGGCAATCTTCAGAAACCCGGTAGTTTGACCGTTTCTGCTAGCTGATAGCTCTAATCTAAATCTTAGATTTTGTCCAAAATTGTTGTCTCAACAACAATTTTTTATTGTGAAGCATCCTAAATAGAAGATATATCTTCTGTCTAGGATGCTTCACTGTATAATTCGTAATTCGTAATTCGTAATTCGTAATTCGTAATTCGTAATTAAGTTTGATCGCTCAATATCGTTCGTCTAAATGTTGCTTTCTTCTCTTCCTTTGCCTAATTACGAATTATTTTAATTATGAATTGCCATCAGGCGTTGATTAAAGTAACTCTTGGGTAAAAAACAGCGATCGGGTAAAAAAGGATTGTTGAGATTTTGACATAAGAAAGTGCTGGGTTTATCCCGATGACAAAATGGTGGCACGATTCCCCAATGTTCTGCTAGCCAAATCCAGTATCCTGTTTCAATTCTGCCGTAGCTTGATACTGTGAGAATTTCTCCAACGCTGTTGTTAATAGATACTAAATCTGATGATGATTTGATGTCAATTAATAGCCATGCTAACTCATCTATAGAAAAGTAATAGCCATTTTCGGCAGCGATGTCGATGAACTGTTGTGGCTCTTTAGCTATTAGTAATTCTTCTTTGAGAGATGGCGTTTTTTGGGCAATATCGAAAAGATCCCAAATCTGTCTTCTCGTAACTAGAAACCAGGCAAGTTCTTCTGCGGTCAAATTATAACCGTTTTCTCTTGCTAACTTGAGAAACGGCTCAAGGCTATCTGTTTCTGCTAGTTGACTTTTCAACTGGAAAGTTTGCTCTACTAGTGACAAGAAATCAATAATCTTTTGCCATGTCACTTTGTCAAAGTTTTTGTTAAATTTTATTTTTTCTTTCCAATAAATGTATTTATCTTCTTTAAGAAAGAAATTCCAAATTTGATAATACATGGGTCATCTTGCCTAAGTTGTAAACTTGGTAGAGGTTTATGATTAATGAACACCAGTGTAGTAAGTATAATGTATTTCTTCGACAGTACTAAATTTTTATCTCATGTAAATGAAGTTACACAGTAGTTAAGTATAAAATTTTTGTAAAGTTTGTAACTATAAATAATAGTTACTGAGAAAAAGATGAAAGATTGCGATGCCTTGTGGTGGGTTGCAACTAAGATTTTTATTGCTTCTCATAAAATAAAATTAAGTCAATAAATAGTATTAATTATTCATGAAGTAATTAATTGTAAAGCAATCTGTAGTTTAGTTATTTTGAAAAAAACTGCATATTTATACGGAGAAGAAAGCTAAGTATAGCGTATTGTAGAGAAGGTCAGAGCTTAATTGAGGTTTTTTTTATAGCCATCTAAATAGTAAAATTACATAGAAAGTTCCAGCGCTCGCCTGTATCTTCCTATTAACTAAAGTTAAGGCAGCACTAAAAAATGGGGTTAGTGAATTATTAGGTTTGTATCTCAACTTTAAGATAAATGCGATCGCACTTCAGTTATTTTTAAACGAACTGCAAAGTACGCCAAGAGCGCGAAGGTAAGAAAAGAGATATATTTTACTATATTTAGTTAATAGATAAATTGCGGAGAAAGTAAAAGCGATCGCTCTTCCAATCACTACCTTTAATTCGTCCTAAGTAGCCTGTTAAAGGTGAGGAAAGTTCAATTATTAAATCATGAACTACTTCATCATTTAATCGGGGATTATGAGTAGCATTGTAATGAACGCGAATTTCTGTAACTGTGAAACTTGGACGTATAGTTTTTGCAGTTTCATTGTCTTGTTCAGAAAGTTCTTTGACTGCTGTGATTATCTGCGATCGCAGACTAATATCTGTATAAACTTGGTCAATATATTTTTCTACTTCCTCATCAGATTGACCTGCCTTTAAATATTCTTTTAGCTTAAATAAGTCTACTGAGTTGCAATGATTGCTTTGTAACTTGACTAACTTCTGAAGCGTTTCTGGTTTAATGATAGACATACCTTGTATTTTTGCGGCGTCTTGTAGTTGGGGTGTTGGTTCACCAGGGCCAATAATTAATTTAGCAGCCTGATTAAAAAGGTCTGGTCGGCGTAGCATTCCCAAATTCAATAGTTGTACTGCGGTATCATTGGGAATCTTTCTACCTGCTTTGCATTCACCAAATAATGGGTATGGTTTGGAACAAAATAAGTCTAAACCACCCGCACCGCCTTTGTGAGCATAGTCAATCGTAAATCCCAGAAGTTCTAAGCTATCACGCACTACATTTTCAAAATCTGTACCAGCTTGATAGTTAGTTTTTTTCTCCTCTAGCTCAATACTGCGATCGCCCAATTTTGCAATATCATATATCCAAGCTAAATTTGGATCGGGTTGCTTAATTAGCTTCTCACTACTCCAACCCAAAAATACTTTGATCTCCTCGTCTAATTGTTTCGCTGCTGGTTGGCTAATGGCTAGGGATGCGATCGCACTCTGCAATTCTTCCAATTCAGGATTTAGCGGGGGTTCTAGCTTTTCTAATTGGCGTTTGCGTTGGGTGAAGGTGCGATCGTTTAATACTGGTAAATCAACAGATACCTTCAACGGATCAGGTAAACCTATAAACTGGCTTTGTGGATTCACAGATATTTCAATTGGCTGAGATAACAAATAGACACGCAAATAAGCAAGAAAGATATGCTTCCTTTGCAGCAAAATCTCTTGTAATCCTTTTGTTGTCCAAATATTTAATTGTGACAAAGCTTTTAACGATTCTGAGTGATTTACGATTTGGCACAGTTCACACTTACCCCAAGATTGAATCCAGACTGTTTCAGAACTTATTGGAGGAATAACTTTTTGGGTAATCGTCAATAAATTGGATTTGTAGTATTTTTCATCGGGTAGCACGTTGATTGAGGTTGCAGAGGGATAAAGAGCAAAGGAACGCCCCGGCTGGATAAATGTCCGGGGTAGAGCTATAATTATTCGACCCTGTAGCAAACCTTCAACGTCGGGAGAAGGTAGACATAAGGCAGTATTGAGCAAAAGTAAATTACTCATAAACCAAGTTTAATAATTAAATTATCAAGCATAGCATCTAGCTCTTTAGTTCCATTTTGATTTTGTATAGGCTGAGTTTCAGCAACACATTCCTCATTTATTAAGCCACTGGGAATTTGACCAGATGGATCGCTTAGAATTTCACGTATTAAGTAGTTATCAACTGCAATTTTGTGTTTAACTATAAAGTGAGAAATTTCGGCTTCACTAATTTCATAATCTTTGCAAGCTTGTTTAACAAATAAAATAGCTAAAAGAGGCTTAATATCCTCAATACTAAGTTTTACAAATTCTCCTCCTAAATTTTTAGAAAGTAGTTCATCTAAATGTTCTTTTCCTTTCGTATTAGGTTTCACATCTTTAGCACGAACTAAGCAGCCACGAGTCATATCAAATTTTTTATAATCTATTAACCTTTTCAATGCAGCACTTACAAATTTATTGCTAGATTCTTGCACAACTGCTACTACTATTTTGACAACTCTTCCGTCTTCCTTACCAATAATTCTAAAGTTGAGGTAGCCTTTGTCTACACTTTTGACTATAACTTCCTCAACCTCATCAATTTTTACTCTCTCTACAGTTGTGCCTTTCAGAGTTAATAAACAAAAACTTATAGCATCAGCTATGGTATTACTGTCTTCAAAGTAATTTTCTATTGTGTTATCAAGTGCTGCAAGTTCTTTATTAAAAGCTTGTTCAATTTTATGTAGTGGAACTGGATCTACTGGTGGTCTTAAAATACCGGGTAAACTCCAATTATTTGTACACCACTGTAAAACCTTTCTAATTATTGGTTTTTCTTTACCAAGCTCTCGTAAATTATTTTCATCAAAAGGATAAACAGGATGAGGCGGAGTTAAGTTATTCGTATCATAAAAATCTTTCAGCCAGTGTGAAACAAGAGTTACTACATCATCACTATTAAGATGCCTTAAATCAAATTTCTTTTCACCAATTCTATCAATAACTGAATCTGCTTGTGGTACAACTTTAACTTGTTGCGTCCAAGTTTCATCGAACATAGCTAGAATTAATACCCCACGTTTAATTCTGCTGTATATATCTTTTGCAAACAGAGCAATAACCTGTGCTCTTGTAAAACCCTGCTCATTACAATTGAGGCTTTCTAACTCATCAAAGCAGATGACTATTGTCCTGTAATCACCAATTAAGTCTAAAATTTGGCATACTGTTTGGAATGCTTCAGCTTCTTTATCGTCTTGGCTAGTATTTGGTAATCCCATAGAGTCCGCTTGTGACTGTGCTAAATCTCTGCCAGCAAGCCAATTAGTTGCAAATGAAACTTTATCTAAAGAAAGCGTCCATAGGATAGCCTGAATCAAATAAGGATTTTCAATATTTGACTTAAGTTTCAGTACTTTAGCAGTCAAGGCATCAACTATTTTGGGATGTTGAGCTAAAACCCCAGGAAATCGCTTCATTAACTCTTGAGGAGTGTAGCTTGACTTATATACCTCATTGACTAAAGTAGTTGCGATCTCTTGCCATTGCATTACACTTTGATTACCAGTCTGTTTTAGACTAGATGTCAATGTGTTTAGAAATTTAGAATGTATTTTGTTTAAGTCACCATAATCAACTTCGCTCATATAGACAAAAAAACTATCACCTTCATCCTGAATATGGTGACGAATCCGACTCATTAAGTGACTTTTGCCCAGTCCTTTTTCAGCTTTAATAGTTATACCAATAACTGAACGTTTTCCTGTGCTGATTTGCTCTATTGCCTGATAAACAGCATCTGATGCATGAGCATTTATGGAAGGAACATTAGGAAAAGTTTGGTTCCAGATATCATAATTTCTGACTACTAGTGATCTATCAAATGGGTTATGACTTGTAATAGCTTTGTTGATCTCTGAGTATGAAGAGAAAGAATTAATCATGATTGTGCATCTTCTGAAAATAATTACTAAAAAATAAAAGGGGAAAAAACCGAGTAACTTAGTTTAAAAATTGAGGCGTTTAGCATAACAGCGCAATCCACTGACTTTAGTAGTAATGGAATCTTCAATCTTGTCGGGGGCACTATCTTCTATGCTTCCACCCTGAAGTTGCAAAATGTCCTTCTCCTGAATTTCTAGCAGCCATGTGTTGAAATCTTCACGACTAACCCGATCGCCTATTTCTCTCCTGATACGATAAATTGGCACAAGATCATCTAGGTTATAGTTTTGGTTCAGCTTGTCGTATACTTCCAACGCCACAGATTTAAACTCGTCGTAAGATGCGATTCCTTCTCTTCGAGACGCTACGCGAATAGAAAGCTCGGCTAACGCACCTTTCCCATTAACTGGTACATCTGCACCAACTACCGCAACATCAATCTGACTAATCCACTTCACCAACGCATTCGCCACCCAAGTGCTAACAGTTGTCTCTTCAAACTTAAAATCGCCACTTTTCAAACCCTCACCCAACACCTCTAAACCCTTGCCAGATGTCAGAGAATATCCCTTTTTGGAAATTGCGATCGCACCCTGCTTCTGTAATTCCTCGAATATGCCCTGATAATCTGCCACCTTCTGGCTTTTGGCTACAATTCGCTTAGTGAGTTGACCCTTCTTAACTTCCTGCTGCGTTCCTCCCAAATCCCACAAAGCCAAAAGAAGACGAGTGCTAGTATTTTTTGATGTCATATTGAGTATACTTTTTGACAAAAAGTATCATAGTAACTGTATCTTTCTAAGATATTTACATAGAAAAAATAACCGAGAAATTGCTGAATATTTCAGCTAAATAGATTTATAAAAAATCAACAATATATTTCTTTGGGATGAATGCAGTTTCTCTCAAAGGCAGGATGGAAGACTTGAAAAAACCGATGATCATGAAAGTGAAACGCTGTAGCTGGTGCAGTTACAAATTAAGTGAAATATGTTTTTTCAATCCCAGGTGAAATAACAGGATTTCTAACTTGGTTTTTGCAACAGCAAGGCTTTTAGCAAATACAGGTGATGAAGAAATCCAATGAACACAATATATAAAGAACGTAAAATAGTTTCGCGTCTATTTGCAGTGCTGCTTTCGGCATTGCTAATGGTACCCTTGCTGAGTAGCTGTGGAGGCGGTTCCCAAAAAGCTTCAGCACCACCACCTGTTGATGATACCGTCGGTAGAACAGTGAGCGATCGCCAAACCGAAGCGAAGAAGGGCTTGTCTACAGGGCAGAAAGTTGCTATTTTGGCAGGTGCTGCTGGACTTTATTACCTCTACAACCAACATAAAAATGCTCCCCAAGAAGGAGCGCAAGGTAAGTACTATCTTTCCAAGAACGGACGTGTATATTACCGTGATGCTGAACATCGCGCTCACTGGGTAACGCCACCAGCAGAAGGAATTCGAGTACCGGAATCTGAAGCACAAAAGTATCGGGAATTCCAAGGCTATAACCGGAGTGCTACAGGTCGCGATCTAACTGGTATAACTTCATCCGCAGCTCCAGCACTCTAGATCGGCGAAGCGTGTGTACAAAGCGGGTTTCCTGGAGGATAACGCCGATCGCGCCCGTCGGAAACACGAACTTAAATCAGGAGACAGATTATGGTAAATGAATTTTTCCGAAAGGCGAAAGACTTACTTTTGGGATCGAACAGCGATCAAGCCGATCAAGATGCCGAATTCCGCGATCGCAATGTACGTCCAGCTAGCGAAGATCCCTACGGCGATCCCGCAGACCCAGCATCTTACGGCAATGTTCGCCCAGCTAGTGAAGACCCCTACGGCGACCCCGCAGATATCTCGTCTTATGGCAATGTTCGCCCAGCTAGTGAAGACCCCTACGGCGACCCCGCAGACACAGGGGAATTTGGTGATGTCCGCCCAGCCAGCGAAGACCCCTACGGCGACCCCGCAGATCAAGATTACCGCCGTTAACGCAAAACCAATCTGGTGATATTGGTTTTCATAAGGTGATGAATTTTGGAATAACAAATAAGGCAGTGGGATTAGAACCTACTGTCTTTTATTTTGGCTGCTATAGCTGTCGCCAAGTAGTTTAGGACATAAACCTAATATAAAACCTAGACAACAAGCGGCTTTCGGCCCTGTTCACCTGTTAAGAGTTCCCTGTTCTCTGTCCCCTGCTATATTTATACAAATTACGAATTACGAATGATTTCTTGCGATCGCTCAATATTTTGACGCACAGATCGAGCCGAAGTATGCAAACCCTTTCTTTCTTCATCAGTCAGCGTCAATTCCCCTAGCTTCCATCAAATCCAGCGCCAAACCTTGAGGCATTCCCGCAATAATGTCTAGTAAAACTATATCTGCCAGATTTTTTTCTGCAACGCGTTGAGCTAAAGTACTGCCAACCCTACCCGCACCCACGATGGTAACACGGGGTAAATTACAGATAATTGAGGAGTTAGGGAAAGAAGACATAAATTAAGATGCGATTTTTCTCAGCAAAAATTCAGGAGTCAGAATAAATGCCGAATTCTGACTTCTGACTCCTGAATTCTTGTTACTTATTTAAATTCTTCGAGTTGATCCACACGTAACCAAATATTAGGTGTTGGCACTTTCCCAAACTTAATCAAGGCGTAATCACCTTTGATATCGACAATTTCGCCCTTGCTTTCAAACAAATAAGAAGGAAAGCGAGCATCACTGGCTTTAGCCTCCAGGCTGTTTTCTAGTTTTTCGCGCACAGCGCGAACCATATCTCCTTTTTTGACTGCCATGAGTTCCTCTCTCAAATTTGTAACGTCTTTCACCTGCATTTTAAAAGAGTTTCGAGTTAAAATTCCTAACTCTTGTACAGACGCAATTAATCGCGTCTCATGACTCCCCGCAACGTTTGACACTCGGAGCAAAAATGACTAGATCGCCCAGCTAACCTGATCCGTTGAATTGCTGTACCACAAACTCGACAGGGTTCTCCAGCGCGGTTATAAACCCAGGCTACACCACCATAATTGCCGTTAGTACCTTTAACATTTAAGAAATTACTAAATGTCGTACCACCAGCCTCAATGCTAGTTTCTAACACTTGAATGATGGCGGTTCGCAAACGTTCAATTTGCTTTAGCTGCAAATTTATACACAAGGTTTCAGGTAAAATCCCACTCTTAAATAATGCTTCATCAGCATAGATGTTACCTAATCCCGCCACCACCGATTGATCTAGTAGCGCAGTCTTAATCGGACGGCGGCGGTTTTGGAGTTTGTTTGCTAGATATTCAACAGTAAATTCGGGTGAAAATGGATCTGCTGCCAGTTTTGCCAAACCAGTGATAATGCTTTCTACAGCAACACCAGGCGGAACCCACCATATTTTACCGAAGGTTCGCTGGTCAACAAAGCGTAATTCTTGTCGATCCCCAAAGAATAATCTAACTCGCGTGTGCTTGTGTAATGGTTCATCTCTATCCAGCCATAATAGTTGACCAGTCATTCGCAGATGAACTCCTAGCCAGCCGGAAGACGAGGAGAGTTCGGCGAGGAGATATTTACCGCGACGATGCCAAGTAGCAATCGCATTATTTTTAATTCCATTAACAAACTCACCAACAGAAAACGGGTAGGCGATGGTGCGATCGAGCAACACATCTCCTCCCGTGATTTCTTGGTTGAGGGTCAATTGATTTAGACCCCTTCGGACTGTTTCAACTTCAGGCAGTTCGGGCATTCAAGCTGAGTTAAGCAGGCAATTGTGATTTATTTGAGGGATCGAGGAAGAAAAGATGGGGTAGTAACTTACATAGCCGTAGATGGCTCGTATTACTACCCAAAAGAAACCGTAAATACCCGCAGGGCGGCTCTCATAGATTAGGGTAGGCTAGGACAAAGAATGAATGAACTGAAATTTTCAGACTTCATACTTCAGACTTTAAGACTACCCTTCATCATCGCATCAAACAACTCCCTTGTAGCTTTGCAGCTATTTTTTCGGTGCTTTAGCCTTTGGTGCTTCAACCTCGACTAATTCATCCTGGGCAAAGTTGTTGGTATTGATACCAGAGTAATTGACCTTTTCAAAGCGGACAATTACAGGGTATTTGATGCCGCTTTGGTCGATGGAAGCCACAGTTCCTAGATCCTGAAACCAGTAGGATTCAGGGCGGAGAATACGTACTTTAGAACCACGTTGAACCATGATTATTTTCCCTTTTAGTTATCAATCGCCAATCTAGAGGGCTAATTGATTTCACTCTACAACCTCAAGGTCGCAGCAAGAGTCTTTGTTAAGTTATTTGTCTGAATTGGGCATGGGGTATGGGGCATTGGGCATTGGGCATGGGGCATGGGGCATGGGGAAGAGACAAGGTAGACAAGAAAAAAGGAAAAGACTTGTCCCCTTGTCCCCTTGTCCCCTTGTCTCCCCCTGCTCCCCAGTTACATACCACATCCAAAATTGGAAAAGGTATTAAACCCCACTTGACAAGGTAGACGTTTTAGTGTACCTTCATTCGCAAATAGCTATTTTGTAAAAGCTTATGTTTTAGTTAAGACAAACACACTTCCCTCATTACCTCTGCCGATCCGTAGGTCATTATCTATATAAGTGATATCTAACCAGCCTTGCTGTTTGTCACTCTTTATGGGAATATCAATTCCGGGAAATTTTCTACCTGCTTCAATTTGTTGGATAAAAGTTACCGGAGAATTGTATTCTATTAAACGTTGTAAGCCGATAATAGAACGTTCAAATTTCACTTGGACACGCCGACCTGAAACTGGCTCAAATTTAGCAGCAACGCTGACTAATCCTTCTAAATAAGGTAAGCCATAAATCTCAGCTATGTTGTAAACACTGGTAGTCTCTACCCGGATATACTGATATATTTGACCCAGTTTACATAAGGGTAGACGATCTAAGTTTAAAAGAGCCTTGCTATTGGTGTATAGTAATCGCCAATTGCCATCTAGCAAATTACTAGCTTCCACCGGACGCGGTGTAGGATTAAAGTCTTCTAAATTGGCGATCGCGATTAAGATAGCCTGTTTCTGTTCTTCGGTCGCCACTAGACCGCGATTAGTAAGTGCGATCGCATCCATAAGAGCCGCTTTTGCCATCATCGCCTGTTACCTCAAAAATCACTCACTTTCCATCAGCATAAACAAGATATTAATGACATATATGTAGAGCCATAAAAATTACTAAGAATCGCTTGACTTAAGCCTTATGCTTATTAAATAAAAAAATTTCTATCTGAATGCGGATTTATCAACTAAAGGGTTGAAAAGATAACTAAATTAATCCGTGCCAAGTGATAGACTCTAAATGTCAACTTACGTAAACCTTTTCTTGTCCTGACTCGATATGTTGAACTCTCCATTACGTGAAGCAGCCCGTAACCAACGAGCCGATGTCATCCCCCTAAAGCCAGAGTCCTCTTTGTTGGACTGGTTACAAAACAACGGTCGCATCATCGCCCGTGACGTTCACGAACCGGATTTTCAAGCTGACGAAGAAGGAATAGACTCCCTAATGGGTGTAGATGATGGAATTGGCTACGACCTCGATGATGATGACGATGATGATATAGGAATCGCTGAAAATTAGCCTTTTCAGGCTAGGGACTTGGTAGTATCCCTAGTTACTGTTATTCAATTTTATAAGTGTGGAGTGAAGGGAAACTTCTGTGGACGCTAAATTATCTCCTGAGCAAGGATTAAACATTTCTGGAATCGCTCTAGCCTCTTTATTAGCCGTAGGGTTAGGTACAACAGCATTTTTCTTGGATTCGATGGCCAATCGGCTACCTTGGCAAAGTATGTCGTTAACCCTGCCATTACTGTTGTGTGCGTTGGGTTCAGGTTTGGTGGGCTATTGGGTAATACCTTTACTTCAAGCACTTAAAACTGGACAAATAATTCGTGAAGATGGGCCTCAAGCTCATCTCAAAAAGGCAGGCACTCCCACAATGGGCGGTATATTTTTTATACCTGTATCTGTGTTGCTTGCCTGCATATTGTCTAACTTTTCTAAAGAGGTGCTTGCAGTTTCGGCTTTGACAATCAGCTATGGATTGATTGGCTGGCTCGACGATTGGCAAATTCTGCGCCGGAAATCAAATAAAGGTATATCTCCACAAACAAAACTGGCTTTGCAGGTGAGTTTTGCGGCTATGTTTTGTCTATGGCTGATGTTTAATCAACCTTCTAATATTACAAATATTGCTTTGCCTTGGGTGAGCTTCACACTACCCTTAGGATTCCTATTTTGGCCTTTAGCAGGTTTTGTACTAGTTGCAGAAAGTAATGCGACTAATTTAACAGATGGTATTGATGGCTTGGCAGCAGGAACAGTTGCGATCGCACTTTTGGCTTTAGGTGCTTTAGTCGCCCCAACAGCACCAGGATTGATGGTTTTCTGTGCTGCTTTAAGTGGCGGGTGTTTAGGTTTCTTAGCCCATAATCGCAACCCAGCCCGCGTTTTCATGGGAGATACTGGTTCCCTGGCACTGGGAGGAGCTTTAGCTGCTGTAGCACTATTAACAAACACCTTAGTAGGTCTGTTTATTCTCAGTGGTATCTTCTTTGTAGAAACCCTTTCGGTGATGGCACAGGTAAGTTATTACAAAGCCACGAAGGGCCCCGATGGCAAAGGTAAACGTCTCTTCAAAATGGCACCTTTACACCATCATTTAGAACTTACTGGCTGGTCAGAATTACAAGTAGTTGGAGTATTTTATATAATCGCTGCTATTTTGGCTACTATTTGTTTAGCGATCGCTCCATTCTAAATGTTTTAAAAACTGCTTGAATATAAAAAACAACTCCCATATCTTCAGGGAGTTGTTTTTTTATAGAGTAAATTTATAAGTTTCTGATTTCTATGGCAACTGAAGCGCAAAGGATAGTCATAGAGTCAATAGACCTCTTGCAAAAAGAACTTTTGCAAGAGGTGGGAAAGGGAAAATAACAAACCTTTCCCCCTTTTCCCGACTTCTGCAAGAAGTCTAATGTAAAATCTCAAATCTCAAATCTCAAATCTCAAATCTCAAATTGTTTGACTGCTTGAGGTATTCTAAATTTTTTATTCTTCAATTATAAGTATTTACATATTCCCTAACTCGATTCTTCCCTGTTCGCTTTGCCTCAAGCATCGCTTGATTCGCCCGATTTAGAAAATCCTTAACCGTAATCCCTGGTTCTGATACAGCTATTCCAAAAGAAGCGGTGATGCTTTCGAGGAGCCGATCGCCGTCCTTCAATTGCATTTGTTCAATATCTAGCCTTAATTGTTCTACTCGCTTTCTGAGCGTTTCCAGTGTCATATTAGGCATGACAATTACAAATTCTTCACCACCCCATCTGCAAGCAATGTCAAAGGAGCGAATAGATTTTAACAGTAACTGTGCTAATCCCTGGAGAACAATGTTGGCAGTCACGTGTCCATAGCGCGAATTGTAAGATTTGAAGTTATCGATATCAAGAAAAATAATACTAAGAGGTTGTCCCAATCGTTCAGCTTCAGCTAGCCTTTGTTCCGTTATGCTTTCCATATAGCTTTGATTGAATAGTTGAGTCATCCCATCCCGCAAGTTTTCATGGGTTAGACGTTGTTTGATCGATAAATTATTCAGTGCAATGCCTAATGTTCTAGCAATAATCTCAGAAGTTTGTCGATCTTCTGGACTGATTTCATCAAGTGCGTCGAGGTGTAAAATCCCAACTATTTCGCCTTGTCCAAACAATGGAACGCACAAATGTGCGCCGCTAACTGGCTGTATTAAGTGACTACAAATTAATCCTGAATTCCGAGACGATAAAAGGTTGAATTTTCCTCTCCGCAATGCCCAACAATCAGATAGTGAAAATATTTCTTTACTGCTTATTTCATCTCCCCAAATCCTATTAATTTGAACATAATTCTTGGAATTAGCAATTATACAGATACAACCACTCATTGTAGGAAACAGCTTGGAACAGGTTAAAGCTACTACTTGATAGACCTCATCTTCAGACTCACAGGAATAAAGCATATCCGCCATATCTGAGAGATATATAAGTTCTCGTTTTTTTGCTTCCAATTCCAGTGTTTTTTCTTTTAGCTGCCGATTTAAGTCAGTTAGCGATCGCTGTGCTTCTATAGATTCTGTAATATCAATACTGATCCCACCGATACGGTAAGCGCCCGTTGCGTAATCGCTAAACGGAAACTTAAACGATAGCCAATAGCACGGCTGATTGTTACCAGATACTTTTACCTCTTCAATTAGCTTCAAAGGACGTAGAGTCTTCAAAACAACTCGATCGTTCTCCATAACCTGCCGTCCCTCTTCTGGATCTGGCAAGAATTCACTATCAGTTTTTCCCAACCATTCTTGTGAATTTATAGAAAATCTAGACTGTATTTCCTGGTTGTAGTAAAGCAGTCTAGATTGCTCATCTTTGATATATGCTGCAAAGGGGCCCCGATCTAGGAATAGCCGTTGCATCTGCTGGCTACGTTGCAGTTCGCGGGTATCTTCTTGATATCTAGCGATCGCCTCTACAATTTGATAAGCGGTTGGCATTAGGTAGAGTAAAGCAGATAAAGAAATAAACGCCATTACATCAAGTACGCCTAAATGCAGCAGGGAAACTGCCATATATGGCTCAAAGATTGCCAGAAAGTGATGAAATCCGCAAAATAGTACGAATCCACCCGATAAGAAAAAGGCTAGCCAAAACTTAGGAGGGATAGTTGCCTTAGTTTTGCCAAAGAAAACCCCTATTACTATGGGTATACCAAAGTATGAAAATGCAGTAATGCTATGAGCAATTATGCAATTCCAGTAAATAGGTTCCATTACTGATCTGGTATTAATATTTCATTCGTTTGACTATAATTCTGGGTAGCCTCAATATGTAAGTAGATAAAGGATGATTTCAGTGCCTCATGGCTTAGTTTTACAAAAGTTATCATGGTAACTTTTTGAACGGCTGCTCATGTTACCCCCTTAGCAACCTGACTTACCAAGTGAGTGAGTTCGGGTAAAATCAGTTTTTCCATCGCCAGTCGCACAGCATTACTAGAACCAGGAAGCGAGAAGATTAATTTATCTTGATAAACACCAGCAACGGCACGAGAAGCGATCGCCCGTGAACCAATTTCTTGATAACTTAAAAAACGAAATAACTCACCAAATCCCGGCAAAGTTTTCTCTAGTAACTTCTCAATAGCATCATAGGTGGTATCTCTTGGTGCAATACCTGTACCACCATTAAAAATTACAGCATCCAAATTTGAGCTTTTGCCCAGATTTTCTATCTGCCCTTGAATTTGTGTTGGTTCATCTTTGATAATCGTGTAGGCTCCTACAGCATGGTTTGCACCAAGGAGTAACTGCTGAATTAGCTGGCCACTTTTGTCTGTTTCCAAAGTGCGTGTATCGCTGACAGTAACCACAGCACAAGTTACTAAAACTCCAGGCAAGTCTGGATGGGGTTGTGGCATTATATGTCACTCATGAACTTTTAATAATGGATAATTGGGCATGGTAAATGGCGCATTCATTGAACATGACAATTACCGATGCCCTATGCCCTAAGCCCTAAGCCCTATGACTCATTTTTACTCAGTCCCAGATCGTTTTCTTCAGCATACCGCTCCATGAAGCGCATAAAGCGATCCCATTCTTGGGCAGATTTCATTACATAAAATGCTTCTAATTCTTCCGGTTTCCCGTTAATAAATTTAGCTTTAACTTCACGGGTAATTATCTCGCCTTCTTCGTCAATTAAGTACATTCCGGTAATATCTTCGGTAGTACCTTGATCTAAAATTTTCGGATTCGTAAAAGTAAACGTCGCTGTACCACTATCCCCAGTACGCGATCGCGTCAAGCGCACATCTGGAGTTACCTCTTCGTCAAGACCTCTAGAAAACTGGATTTTCGCCATGATGAATGAATTTAAACTTTGCTGATGGTTAATTTAATATTCTCTCATCAATTAGAACACCACAGTCTAGAAGCTACTGTGATTCACTTTTTAGTGTATATACTTAAATTGCTTCTTTTTCAAGTAACAAAGTTACGGGGCCATCGTTTTCGATGATAACTTGCATCATTGCACCAAATTTACCTGTTTCTACCTGCAACCCGCTAGCTCTTAACTTACTAACAAAACAATTATACAAATCTTCTGCCGATTGGGGAGGCGCTGAACGGTCAAAAGAAGGACGGCGACCTTTACGACAGTCACCATAAAGGGTAAACTGACTGACTACTAACAAATCACCACCAATGTCTTGTATAGATTTTTGCCATCGGTCGTCTCCTCCTTCGTCAGGAAAAAGCCGCAATTCTAAACATTTACGCACCATCCAGTCGATTTCAGCATCAGTATCGGTATTAGCAATACCTACGAGCAAATTTAGCCCCTGCCCAATTTTACCGACAATTTCATCATTCACTGTAACTTGAGATGATTTAACTCGCTGGATAACAACGCGCATTTTAATCAGAACATTTATCAACGTTTTGATTTTAGAGCAATATATAAAAACTAAAAACAACGATTTTCCATTGCTCAAAATTGATGGCGGAGCCATTGAGAATGCATTCCCAGGTGGAACCTGGGAACGAGTAGTAAGTTTCTAACTTCTAACTTTTATTTGCCAAACCCTTTACCGCGAGAGGTTGAAGGTAGACAAATGCATTTTTCGAGTTGACTAATTAAAGTCTCACGATCCAAATTTTGACCAATCAGTACTAACTGGTTTTTCAGTTGGCCTTTCCATTCATCATCATCCAAGGTGAAGCGTTTACCGCAAAGGTGGAAAATATGACGCTTCGGGCTTTCATCAAACCACATAATCCCCTTGGCTCGGAAGATATTTGAGGGTAGCTGGTTATCTAAGAAATACTGAAACTTCCTAATAGAAAAAGGCTTGTCACTTTGGAAAGAGATGGAAGTAAAACCATCATTTTCTAAATGGTCAGAATGATGGTGATGATCGTGATGGTCGTGGTCATGGTCGTGATGATCGTGACCGCATGTTGAGTGGTCATGGTCATGGTCATGGTCATGGTCGTGATGATCGTGATGGTCGTGTTCATCCACCACTGTGTCAAAATATTTATCTGACTCAAACAGACCAACACTCAGAATTAAAGGAAGTGGCACTTGCGATCGCGTAGCGCGGATAATCCTTGCTCCTTCCTTGACTTCGTTAATTTTTCTTTCTAACTCGTTCAAAGTGGCTTCATCAACCAAATCTGCCTTGTTCAGCACAATGACATCGCCATAAGCAATTTGGCTGTATGCTGCCTCAGAGTTAAATAAATCTAGGCTGTAATTAGCCGCGTCTACCACGGTAATAATCGAATCTAAGCGAGTTAAATCCCGCAATTCTGTACCCAGAAATGTTAAAGCTACTGGTAGCGGATCTGCCAATCCAGTTGTTTCCACTACTAGATAATCTAGATGTTCTTGGCGTTCTAAAACTTTGTAAACTGCATCTACTAAATCATTATTAATAGTGCAGCAGATACAACCATTATTTAGCTCCACCATGTTCTCACCAGTGGAAACAATTAGCTCGTTATCGATGCCAATTTCGCCAAATTCATTTACGAGAACAGCGGTTTTTAACCCCTGTTGGTTGTTGAGGATATGATTAAGTAAAGTCGTCTTGCCACTACCGAGAAAACCCGTAATAATTGTTACTGGCATTCCTTGTTTGGGCGTATCCATTGCCGAAGATTCGGGTGTAACTGCTGATTGCATAGCGCTGTTATCAAATAGTCAAAAAATAGTAATGTAGCGCAGATAGTCCAGAAAACACTAGCATAGGGATGCTGGACTGTCATCCCAGCTGCCTTACCCTATTATTACGTATCTCCCTATTTCAGCATTACTCTGTTATGACCCTAACCCTTTACAATACCCTCACCCGTCGTCAAGAACCGTTTGAAACAGTCGAAACAGGCAAGGTTAAGATGTATTACTGCGGCGTGACGGTGTACGATTACTGCCATTTGGGTCATGCTAGAGCTTGCATCGTTTGGGACGTAGTACGCCGATACCTCCAGTTTATCGGTTATGAAGTGCGATATATCCAAAATTTTACTGATATTGATGACAAGATTCTCAATCGAGCCTGTGCTGAACATTCTTCAATGGAAGCTGTAGCCGATCGCTTTATCAAAGCATATTTTGAGGATATGGCGCGATTGGGAATCAAAGAAGCCGATGAATATCCCCGTGCTACTCACACGATGAATGGCATTTTGCGGTTAATTCATGAGTTGGAAAATAAAGGTTTTGCTTACCCTGCTGATGGTGATGTGTATTATCCAGTGCGGCAGTTTTCTGAATATGGCAAACTTTCGGGACGCAAGTTAGAGGATATGCAAGCTGGCAAAAGCGATCGCGTTAACGTAGAAGATCCAGAATACCAAAAAAAGAAAGACCCCTTTGATTTTGCTTTGTGGAAAGCAGCAAGACCAGGAGAACCTGCTTGGGAATCACCGTGGGGCGCAGGTCGTCCGGGGTGGCATATAGAATGCTCGGCAATGGTGCGCGATCGCTTGGGTGATACCATAGATATTCATGCTGGTGGTGCTGACTTAATTTTTCCCCATCACGAAAACGAAATTGCCCAATCTGAGGCTGTAACCGGAAAACCTTTAGCGCGTTATTGGTTGCATAACGGCATGGTGAAAGTAGATGGTGAAAAAATGTCCAAATCTTTGGGCAACTTTACCACTATTAGAGACTTACTGGATCGAGGCGTTGACCCGATGGCAGTACGGTTGTTCGTGTTGACCGCTCAATATCGTACACCAATTGATTTTACCGACGAAGCGATCGCCGCAGCAACTAACGGTTGGCACACCATTAAAGAAGGTTTACTCTTCGGCTACCAATACGGGAAATTACTAGGCTGGGATTTAGGGACTGGGGACTGGGGACTAGGGACTGGGAATATATCAATACCCAGTACCCAATACCCAGTACCCAATCCCTATATTGAACGCTTTCAAGAAACCGTAAATAACGACTTTAATTTTCCTGGTGGGTTAACAGTGCTGTTTGAATTAGCCAAAGAACTGCGCCGTGAGGGAAATATTCTTGTGCATGAAGGGAAAACCGAAACATCAGCAGATGAGTTACAGCGTCAATGGCAAACACTCGTTACCTTAGCTGGAGTTTTGGGTTTAGAAGCCGAGATAGAAGCGGAAACTCAAACAAGTAATGGTTTTAGCGATGCAGAAATTGAAGTGAAAATTCAGCAAAGGCAAGAAGCACGTATTGCCAAGAATTTTGCCGAAAGCGATCGCATTCGTGATGAACTCCAAGCAGAAGGTATTACGCTAATTGATAGCCGTGATGGCACACGCTGGCACCGGAATTAGAGGAGAATGGGGAGTAGGTAGAAAATTCCCCATTCCCCATTTCCCATTCTTTATTCCCCATTCTTTATGTGGTCTGAACTCAAAAAAGCGATCGCTAGTTTCGATATTCCCGCAGATTGGATCGGTATTAGAGCCGTAAAGGAAACTTCTACTACCCGTTTAGTCCGTGACGCCTTACCCCAACTAAATGGCAAATCCTTCACTGTTGGAGCCATGCTGGAAGTTTTAGTCAATGGCTGTCTGGGTTATGCAGCTACTAACTCTCTAGAATTGTCTTCTCTAGAAGCCGCTGCCCAAATAGCCTATAAACAGGCACTAGCAGCCAGTGAATGGTGGATACATCCCTTCCGTGAAAGTGAGCGTCCTAAAGTCGTTGGTGAATATAAATCTCCATTTATTGAGCCATTGGATGCTCTGAGTCCAGGAGAAATCAACGATTTACTGGTTCGTATTTGCCAAACACTCAAAGTTGATGACAAGATTGTGCAAACCATAGCCAGTGCTAGCACAACTGAGCGAGAATCTTGGTTTATTAGCAGCAATGGCTCAGAAGTCTATCAAAAAATACTATCTATAGGCACAAATTACGGAGCTACTGCCCAAGATGGAGCGGTTGTACAACAGCGCAGCAATAACGGTTCGCAAGCAAACTGTTACCAAGGCGGACTCGAACTATTAAAACAAGAAAACTTATGGCTTCGGGTGCAGCAAATAGGCGAACAAGCAGTAGAACTTTTGACAGCAGAGGAATGCCCAACCACCCGTACCAATTTAGTTTTAGCCTCAGACCAAATGATGCTGCAAATCCATGAAAGTGTTGGGCATCCCCTAGAAATTGACCGAATTTTGGGAGATGAGCGTAACTATGCTGGGGGCAGCTTTGTTAATAAAAGTGATTTTGGCAACCTAGTATATGGTTCGCCGTTGATGAACATTACCTTTGATCCTACCGTGCCTGGTGAATTTTCTAGCTATGGCTTTGATGATACGGGTGCTGTAGCAACAAAGGAATACTTGGTTAAAGAAGGAGTACTTCAACGGGGTTTAGGCAGTCTGGAAAGTCAAGCAAGAGCAGGTGTATCAGGAGTTGCTTGTGCCCGTGCTTGCTCATGGAATCGACCAGCGATCGATCGTATGGCAAACTTGAATTTAGAGCCTTTAAACGGCACTTTTGAAGACATTATTGGCGGGATAGAACACGGCGTTTACATGGAATCTAACCGTTCTTGGTCAATTGACGATCGCCGCTACAAATTCCAATTTGGTTGCGAGTACGCTAAATTAATTGAAAACGGCAAACTCACCAAAACCCTTCGTAATCCTAACTATCGCGCCACAACACCAGAATTTTGGCATAGCTTAATCCAAGTAGGAGATGCAACAAACTGGCAAATGTATGGTACTCCTTATTGTGGTAAAGGAGAACCAAATCAGGCCATTTCGGTAGGACACGGTTCACCTGTTTGTGTATTTGCTAATGTCGAAGTTTTTGGTGGAGGAAGTTGAAAAAGTGCAAATACAGCAGTTAGAAGTTAGGAGTTAGAAGTTAACAATTTCTTCAACTCATAACTTTTAACAAGTGGTGGGGGTTCAAGTCCCCTGTCTCTACAGGCAGCAGGTTTTGTGTCGAGGTCTAAATCCACGTCACAAAACGTAATTGCGTTAGCGCAGCGGGGCGTAGCCCATTGCGAATTGCGAATTGGTTTAACTTTTTCCCCCTCTTTATTCCCTATTGATATTTAATTTCTATGAAAATTGAGGAATTATCTGCATTAGAAGTCAGTTTTAATCGACTGATTGAAAGTCTGCTGATTAAAAAAGCTGAAAATGAACAATTCACTGTGAGACTTAGTAGTGAAAGAAGTCAATTTACTCGTTTCAACCATGCGAAAGTGCGACAAACTGGTTGTGTTGCTGATGGTTGGATAGAACTGACTCTGATGGCAGATCAACGCAGCAGTATTAGGCAGTTTCCCTTTACTGGAAATTGGGAGTTAGACTGGCAATTAGCATATCCTGCTTTGCAGGAACTACGCGACGAACTGATTTTATTACCCATCGATCCATATCTAGTTTTACCATCAGGCAATAATACCAGCCGGGAAATACATTCTGGAAATTTATTACCAGAGGAAGCAGTAGTAACAAGTGTATTAGAACAAGTTACTGAATTAGATTTTACTGGTATATATGCTGGAGGAATAGTAATTAAAGGTTATGGTGATTCCAGTGGTCAAAAACACTGGTTTGCTACTGATTCTTTTAGTTTAGATTATTCTTTATTTTCTACCTCTGAGCAAGCAGTTAAGGGCACATTTGCCGGAAGTGATTGGGATGAATCTGCTTATATAACCAAAATCAGCGAAGCTAAAAAGCAACTTGAATTGCTAGCTCGTCCAATTAAAGAATTACCACGAGGACAATACAAAACTTATTTTGCACCTGCTGCTGTTGCAGATTTATTAGTAATGCTTTCTTGGGGAGCAGTAAGCGAAGCTGATATTCAACAAGGGAACAGTGCTTTAGCTGCTTTATCGCGTCAAGAAAAACAACTTTCGACGGCATTTAGTTTGAAAGAAAACTTTCAGCGCGGATTAGTACCGCGATTTAATGAATTGGGAGAAATGGCAGCACCAGAGTTACCTGTAATAGAAAAAGGATATTTGGTAAATACTCTGGTGAATTCTCGCACTGCTAAGGAATATCAAAAAATTGCCAACGGCGCTAATGGTTCAGAGACTCTGCGCGCGCCAGAAATCAGTCCCGGAAATTTAATATTTGAGCAGATTCTTCCGAGATTGGATACAGGATTATATTTATCAAATTTGCATTACTTGAATTGGAGCGATCGCCACACTGGTAGAATCACAGGTATGACTCGTTATGCTTGTTTTTGGGTAGAAAACGGAGAAATTATCGCACCCATTGAAAACTTACGTTTTGATGAAAGTCTCTATCGCTTCTGGGGAGAAAATCTAATAGATTTGACTACTTTTCAAGAATTCATTCCCGAAGTAGGTACTTATGAAAGTCGCCAACTTGGAGGTAGTTTAGTTCCTGGTATGTTGGTGGAAGATTTTACTTACACTTTGTAGTTTTCTTCTGTATAAATATTTATTTTTGGTAGAGACGCACAGTTCACGTCTCTACCAAAAAATTATAAAATTATCTATCTCTGTAAACGGCATTAATTACAATATCTTTAATAGCGAAATAAATAATTAAAAGCAACGATAAAAATTGCTCAAACTGAAGAATTGGATCTAAACGCCAACCTTGAAAAAACAAGATTACTCCGCATATTAACATTATAATTGGTGTAAATATCACTTGAATAATGTAAAGGGCTAAAGCCCAACCTGTAAGCCTAGTTCCACGTTGGACAAGCCAAACTACTGTTAAAATAAAGTAAATAACTGCCAAAAGAAAATAAATAATTCCAATTAAACCAGCTAAATTTAATCCAAAATTAACTTGAGCGAAAGTAATCATTTATTAGAGGTCCTGTTTAATTACAATCCACAAATTTAAATCTATTTCTCGGTAGATTTCCCAAAAAACTTCCCTAATAAAAATAGTTGGGTTTCACTATTGCTTAAAACCCAACTTATAATTTTTCATCATCTCTTATTAGAGCCTTTATCGTTTTTTGCTAGGAGGTGAATTACGCTGGGTGAGGTTATCAATTTGCAATTGTTGCCGTCCATTGGTGATAATTCGCAACATATCTTTGAGATCCTGCTCGATATTTCCCAAAATGCCATCGGCATAAGCATCAGCACCATCTTCAATTTCTTGAGCTTGAGCGATCGCATTTTGTCGCATTAGCTCTAACTCTTGCTGACAAGCATACCGCTTGCGGTCAATCTCGGCGAGGGTTTCTTGCATTATTCCCTCACACTCTTGTTGCACTTGTCGCCGCAATCGTTCAGCTTCTTGTTCCGCCTGGTGAATAATATCGCTTTCAGCTAAAATTTGCGCTCTTTTTGCTTGTGCAGCCTCAACAACCTGCTGTCCATACTCTTCCGCTTCCAGCAGAATTTCGTTCTTTTGGTCAAGAACTGCTGCTGCTTCTTGAAAAAGTGATGGTAAAGCCAGCCGGATGTAATCAAGCTGATCTAGCAACTTTTCCTCATCTATGAGTGTGCGTCCCGTTAGCGGAATCCTGAGACTAGAGAGAACCATTTCCTCTAGGCGGTTGAGTTCCTGCTGAATATCTATGCTTCCCTCTCCACCGAGATATTCTTGAGGGGGGGGATTGCTTCCGTTGAGATTGGGTTCAACATTGGAGATTTCTGATTGTAGCATTGGTATATATCTAGGGCAATGTGTGGGGGAACGAGATGATCGATAGAGCCACCAAACCTTGCAATCTCTTTTACCACACTACTACTTAAAAAACTATACTCATTTGAGGTTGCGAGAAAAACTGTTTCTATTTGGGTAGAAAGAGTTTTGTTGGTGTGAGCCATTTGCAGTTCCACTTCAAAATCTGACACAGCCCGTAAACCCCGGATCAAAACTTGTGCTTGTTGCATTTGAGCATAATTGACAGTAAGACCATCAAAGCTGTCTACTTTTACATTAGGTAAATGTTCTGTAGAAAGACGGATTTGATCTAGCCGTTGCTCCACACTAAAAAGTGGCATCTTGTTAGGGTTCCGTAGTACAGCGACAATCACCCGCTCAAACAGCCGACTACCGCGCCCGATGAGATCGAGGTGTCCCAAAGTAATGGGGTCGAAGCTACCAGGATAAATAGCAATCACAATTTTAAATATATCAAAGTTGTTTAGGTGATTATATTGAAATCATTTTGTGTAACTTACTCAAATCTACCATCTTGCGCTCTCGGTAATGATGGTAAACTCAATTGTTTTAGTGGTACAAGTTATGCTCAACTAAGCGTTAGGAACTAGTGCAAGAAGGCAGAAGGCAGTTCTTGCTGGAGGCAGGAGGCAGAAGGAAAGAAAGCTTATAGCATAAGCCTTTACATTATTGTTGACTGCATAGTTATTTCTACCACACTCCACTAGACTCCTAAATATGAATACTGGATTTTTACCTACGTCCCCACAATGTTGTGGAAGATTTAAGTGTAGTTACAGTATTCGAGACACAAGAAACTCCGTACTTAGCAAAGTGCGCGGGTAGTTAACGAACTTTTCTAGGTAATTTTTCATGGCACTGGATTTTCCCACTTTGCCCTTGGCGTTTCAATTTACTTCTCCAGGACCGATTCTGGTGAAAATAGGGCCACTAAGTATTCGTTGGTACGGCTTGTTGATTGCCACAGCAGTTTTAATTGGCGTCATCCTTTCCCAGAATTTGGCAAAGCGGCGCAATGTTAATCCTGAGTTGCTAGGCGATTTGTTCTTTTGGTTGTTGATTGGGGCAATTCCTGGCGCACGGCTATATTACGTTTTTTTTGAGTGGTCAAAATATGCTCCAACTCCAGAAAAAATTTTTGCGATTTGGGAAGGGGGTATTGCCATTCATGGAGCGATTCTTGGTGGCGTTGTGGCTGCGTTAATCTTTGCCAAAATCAAGCAGGTTTCTTTCTGGCAACTGGCAGATTTAGTAGCACCTTCGCTGATTTTAGGGCAGGCGATCGGACGTTGGGGCAATTTCTTTAATTCTGAAGCTTTTGGCGATCCGACTGATTTACCCTGGAAGCTGTATATTCCACCAGACCATCGTCCTTTAGAGTATGTTAGTTTCGATTACTTTCATCCCACCTTCCTCTACGAATCTCTATGGGATTTAATGGTGTTTACGCTACTAATAACGTTATTTTTCCGGTCTTTATCCGGTAAGCCGCGTCTGAAGGTAGGCACACTGTTTCTCATTTACTGGCCAGCCTATAGCTTAGGACGCTTATGGATTGAAGGCTTTCGCACTGATAGCTTGATGCTGGGGCCATTACGGATGGCGCAAGTAGTCAGTAGTCTAGGAATTTTATTGGGATTAGTTGGATTAGCTTGGCTTTACTTACTCAAACGCCCTTTACCCGATGTAGTTCCTACTGCTAAAGGAAATGGGGGACAAGGGGACAAGGGGACAAGGGGACAAGGAGAATAACTATGCCCTATGCTCAATTCCCAATGACTAAAAAATAAAAAATGCCCCAGAGTATTCTCTAGGGCTTAACCAGGGTGCATCTACCATTACTCTCTACTAGGGAAAGAGGGGGAATCCGGAAAGATACTGAGAAAATATCAAAAAAATTTTTTGAGGGATTGTCGTGGGTTCTTTTCAAAGTGAATGTACAGAAGACCTAAGCTATAAAAAAACACTGTATGCCATAGACCCATCTGTGTATATTGTCGGAGCTGGCCCTGGAGATCCTGATTTATTAACGGTGAAGGCGCAGAAATTACTGGCTGTTGCTGATGTAATTTTATTTGCTGATTCTTTAGTACCTGAAGAAATTTTAGAACTTTGCCGAAAAGATGCCGAGATAATTAGAACTGCGAATCAGACTTTAGAAGAGATTTTGCCAATTATGATCGATAGAGTGCGATCGCAGCACAAATCTGTAGTCCGTCTCCATTCTGGCGATCCTAGTCTCTACAGCGCTATCCACGAGCAAATGCACCTCTTGGCAGAGGCAAATATTCCTTTTGAAATCATACCTGGGATCAGCGCCTTTCAAGCTGCTGCTGCCAAACTCAAAGTAGAACTGACTGTACCCGGTTTAGTTCAAACCATTATCTTGACACGCATCAGTGGACGTACAGAAGTCCCCGCCGCCGAAGAATTAGCTACTCTCGCAGCACATCAGGCTAGCCTCTGCCTGTATTTAAGTGCGCGTCATGTCGAAAATGCCCAAGCTAAACTACTCGAACACTATCCAGCCGAAACTCTCATTGCGATTTGCTTTCGCATCGGATGGCCCGATGAAAAAATCAGGGTTGTCCCCCTAAATCAAATGGCAGACTGCACTCATCAAGAAAAACTAATTCGCACTACACTTTATATAATCAGTCCAGCCCTCTCGACAGCCTCGACAGCAAAAGGGCGATCGCGTTTATATCATCCTGAACATAATCACCTATTTCGCTCATCTCATTACTAAATAGTGGGGCATTGGGCATTGGGCATGGGTTATTTTCCTCATCTCCCTTGTAGCCCCATTCCCTCATTTACTCTGCGTTTCGGTAAACTTAACAGTGTAATAAAATTCAAAATTCCAATTCGGTACTATGCCTTTAATTAAAGTGCAAACTTCTGCATCTGCTCCTCAAAAAGCTGAAATTGAGTCAATGCTTTTAAACCTCTCAGCCAAGTTAGCGAAACATTTGGGAAAACCAGAATCTTATGTAATGACTGCTTTTGAACCAGGAATTTCGATGACTTTTGCAGGGAATACAGACCCAGTTTGCTACATTGAAATTAAGAGCGTTGGCACGATGAAGCCAGAGCAAACCGCAGCAATGAGTCAAGACTTTTGCCAGCAGATTAACCAAACTCTAGGCGTGCCGAAAAATCGAATTTATATAGAGTTTGCAGACGCAAAGGGTGCAATGTGGGGCTGGAACAGCACAACTTTTGGTTAATTTCTTGTTTTCTTTGGTCAAGACTAACTCGATCTAGCAGGTGTAGGATAGAGATCCAACATCAACTCGCGATTTTTTTATGTCTGCTACGCCTCTTGTATCTCAGGTTGACTTCAACTCAGAAAAATCAGAATTAATTCCTCCCCTTCTAGGCGCTTCTCTGGCGGAGTTAAGCACTTGGGTGCAGCAACAAGGACAACCTGCTTACAGAGGAAAGCAACTGCATGAATGGATCTATGACAAAGGGGTGCGATCGCTAGCTGATATTTCTGTCTTCTCCAAGCAATGGCGCAAAGAAGTAGCAGAAGTTCCCATTGGGCGCTCAATTTTACATTACCGCTCTGAGGCTCCCGATGGTACAGTGAAATATCTTTTACGATTAACAGACGGACAGATTATTGAAACTGTTGGTATCCCCACCTTTGCAGAAAGGGGAGAAGGCCCAAAAGCCCGTTTGACAGTTTGCGTCTCTACTCAGGTGGGTTGCCCAATGGCGTGTGATTTCTGCGCTACTGGTAAGGGAGGCTACAAACGCAATCTAGCACGGCATGAAATTGTCGATCAGGTGTTGACTGTGCAAGAAGATTTTCAACAACGGGTTAGCAATGTGGTGTTTATGGGGCTAGGCGAACCGTTGTTGAATACTGAGAATGTCTTAGCAGCCCTAAAATCCCTGAATCAAGATGTCGGTATTGGGCAGCGATCGCTTACAGTTTCTACAGTGGGGATTCGCGATCGCATCCGTCAGTTCGCGCAAAATAATTTGCAAATCACTTTGGCTGTAAGTCTCCACGCACCCAACCAAGCACTACGAGAAAAACTCATCCCTAGCGCCCGCGCCTATCCTCTAGAAGATTTACTGGCTGAATGTCGAGAATATGTAGAAATCACTGGGCGTCGAGTTACCTTTGAGTACATCCTCCTCGCTGGTGTTAACGATTTACCAGAACACGCATTAGAACTTTCAAAATGCTTGCGAGGATTCCAAAGTCATGTGAATTTGATTCCTTATAATCCTATCCAAGAAGTAGACTACAAACGCCCTAATCGCGATCGCATTCAAGCATTTGTCAACGTTCTTAAGCAACAAAATACTGCTGTGAGTGTCCGTTATTCCCGTGGTTTAGAAGCCGATGCTGCTTGCGGGCAACTAAGAGCAAGTAAAAATTAAACTTGTTGCAATCAATTCTATGAATGAATATCAAACCGCAGATAAACAGAGATATGTCTTCAGATACATCTCTGTTTATCTCTGGCGTAAAACCGCTTGAGATCCCTTTGTTAACTTACCTACCGCAGGTAGATTTACGGGAATTCGGCAAATCATGTAAAAAATTTAAATATATAATTTAATTAAGATGAATATCTAAGAAGCAAGAGTTTTATGAAAAATCAAGAGAATGCACTGGATATAACCTTGATTTAGAAAGCTATTCCCAACGCACTAATATTTAGAACACGTCGTCGACTGAAGAATGTTGGCGTAGTCAGCCGTAAGTATCGCGTAAGCCCATAACGGTAAATAAGACATTAGCTTCAGTTAACTATTGCAAGCCCCTATATTGATATATAGGGAAATTCTGTTGACATTTTAAGGGTTTAGCGATCGCTCAACCCAACCTATAACAATTGAGGAAATAATTATATGTTGAATCGCTTATCGTTGGTTAAAGTATGGCTACCATTGATTGTGCTTGCCAAAGCTTTATCGATTAATTTTCCTGCATCTGCACAAATAATTCAGACGAATCCCCAACAAATAATTCGGACAAATCCCCAACAAATAATTCGGACGAATCCCCAGACACAAGATTCGCTTCAAGAAAGAATCAGACAACAACAAGAACAGCAAAATCAGCAAACACAAGAACGAATGAACGAAACATGGCTACAGCAAAATTTTCAACAACCACAACAACTACAACAACAACAGATAATCCAACAACAAGAATTTACACGACAACGGCAAGAAATGTTGCGTCAGCAACAATTGAGACTACAACAGGAAGGAACAAGACTACAACAGCAGGACTTTTCACAACAGCAACAACTGAGAATACAACAGCAACAACTTAGACAAGATCAACAAATTAGACAACAGCAACAATTTAGGTTACAAGAACAGATCCGACAGCAACAACTCAGACAACAGAATAATCTGTAAAGTCTTGAAAATTTATGACAAGTAAATTTATTATTAGAAATTAGAGAATATATTCTCTAATTTTTTTTGATTTTTATTATTTAGCGCTGTGCATAAATTCCTGGTGCATAAGCCTCAATTACTTTGCCAGTGCGAGTGCAACTAATCATCAAGTAGTCACAACTAGAGCATTGTGTTCGAGTTAATTGACTATCAGAAATATAATAACGTTCTGCTTGGCTGCCGCAATTTGGGCAGTAAATTTTTTGTACTGTCTGCATTTTAAAACCCCTGGTTGTAATTTATTTTTTATTTTAGAAAACTGCCAGTTAAAGTAGAAAAGATTTTGGTTTGACCCAACTTAACAAACGACTTTAATATTGGCTAATTATTTTAAACAAAATTTCAGATTTGAAAAAACTTCGATTTCTCTCTATACTATCCTATAATTTAAGTGATTTTACCCTCTTACTTTAGGTACATAAATTCTTTTTTAATTAAATGACGCTTAGATATTTACTGATCCCTATGACGAATGCTTTGAGAGAGGCTTATTTATAGTCATCTTGGACAGATACAAAAAATAGCCGTTCTTGTATTCAAAAGTTAAACTACAGAAAATACTGTATATTTAGTAACAAAATAGTTATCTTAAGGATTAGTTAATTTTTGCTGGCAAGATTTATGAGGTGGAATTCTGGTGTGAAAATTTAATCAAAATTACCATAGTTACGAGATATAGTTACGAGATCCCGTAAATTTACGGTATATACACATCTTAAATTCTCGCAGACAAACTTAACAGAATCCTCTGCGAGAGTGGAACTAATACTTTTTCAAGCTAGTTTTAAGTGTGTGTAGTAAGGACTTTAGCTCTTACTACAAACTTGTTTATTCATACATAAATTGAAATTTGACAGACTACTAATCTCCTCAAGCAGGATGAAAATAATCGTAAATTTCTTGAGCCAAACGCGGCCCGATTCCTGGAACCTCGGCAAGTTGTGGGGTTGTCGCTTGGCGAATATAATCAACTGAGCGAAAATGCCCTAGTAGCTGCTTTTGTCGATGATGTCCTAAGCCAGGAATTTCATCTAAACGCGATCGCTTCAATTTCTCACTACGCTGTTGACGATGGAAACTGACTGCAAACCGATGCGCTTCATCCCGCAGCCGCCGTAACAGCTGTACCCCTGGTTGTTCTGCATCAGTTGTTAAGGGTTTAGATTCTCCTGGTAAAAAAATCTCTTCTCGCTGCTTTGCTAAACTTACCACTCGCAAGTCTTCTAATAAATTCATTTCTTGCAAGACAGCGACAACTGATGATAACTGACCTTTACCACCATCGATCATGATTAAATCAGGCCAGTCAGGATTACCCAAACGTGTTAATTGCTGATCTTCCGCATATTTACGGAACCGCCGCTGGATGACTTCAGCAAGACTAGCAAAATCATCTGAATGTCCTGCTGTCACCGTGGGATTTTTAATTTTGTAGTGGCGATAGTGCTGTTTTGCGGGTAATCCGTCGATAAACACGACTTGCGAAGCTACAGCATTTGACCCTTGAATGTGGGAAATGTCATAACCTTCGATGCGGTGAGGTACATCTGGTAAATCGAGAATGGTGGCTAAATCTTGCATTGCTTGGTGATTGCGATCGCCAAATTTTTGCATTCTTTGCAATTCATACTGAGCATTTCGCTCTACCATCTCAATTAATTCTGCTTTAGTTTGGCGCAAAGGAGTCAGTATTGTAACTTTTTTGCCTTTACGTTGAGTTAAGACATCTGCCAATATCTCAGCATCTGGTAAATCATGCTGTACCAAAATCTCTAAAGGGATTTCTACGGAATCAGCAGTTTGGTAATGTTCCTCCAAAGCTCGTTGTAAAATCGCTCCTGGTTCCGCGTGAGCATCCGCCACAAAGGCTAAACGTCCTACCAATTGCCCAGCGCGAATCTGGAATAGTTGAATGCAGGCGTGCTGTTCGTCGGCTGCCAGTGCGATCGCATCCCGCGAAACAGTATCATCTGGTAAGGAAACTTTCTGGTCAGCTGTCAGCGACTTTAACCCAGAAATTTGATCGCGAATCCGTGCCGCTGACTCAAAATTCAAGTTCTCAGCGGCTGCGTTCATCTGTTGGGTCAAAATATCAATCAGTTCCTGGGTTCGACCTTGAAAAACCATCGCTATTTTTTGGACAATTTTGCGATATTCTTCTGGTGAAATCATCTGTTGACACACACCAGGACAACGCCCTAAATCAAAATTCAAGCAAGGGCGGTCTTTAAAAAGTGGTTGGGGTCGTTGTCGCTGGGGAAAAATGCGCTTGCAGATGCGGACAATTTCTCGTAATAAACCAGCATCAGTATAAGGCCCGTAAAATTTATCCTTTTCTTTACCGAATTGGCGTTTACGGGTAATAAAAATTCGCGGATAATCTTCTGACCAAGTAATGCAGAGATAGGGATATTTTTTATCATCTTTGAGCAACACGTTAAAGTATGGCTGGTGCTGCTTGATCAAATTGGCTTCTAGCGCTAAAGCTTCGGCTTCAGTATCAGTGACGATGAATTCAATTTCTGTCACCAACTTGACCATCGTGGCGATACGTTCAGTCTTGTTGTAGCCATCCCGGAAATAGGAACGGACACGCGATCGCAACTTACGCGATTTACCTATATAGATAATGCGATCGCTCCTGTCCCGCATGAAATAAACCCCCGGTTCCGGTGGAATTTCGGCTAGACGGTTTTCTAGTCGTTCTGGCTCTTTAACCAGTGGTAATATTTGAGTAGATATTGTCACAACCAAAATTAGGTAATCTTTCTCTATTTTAAGAAAAATTATTTTTTCGTGCCGATTTAATAAATTATTTATCAAGTAAATCCAAAGTAGCAGTCATGAGGGACTGGGGAAAATAATATCGTGTCCGGTTAAAGACTTATCATTAAGACCGCAGTTCTTGCTGGGAGAAAGAGGATTTCCTGGTTTTTGCACAGATGCGCGAATTATAACTAATTAGGCGGACATGATATAACTCCTAACTCAGCACGAGCTAAACCCTAGCTATCCATTAACAGCACTCTCAAGTCAGGTAGGCTTTTAGTTTGCACAAAGATAAGTCTGCTGTAGCTAGTTCCTTGCCTTCTCGCAGGGTCGTCGGCTTCTAAGCTAGAGCCTTGCTAGAAAAGTGACTGCAATCTTAGTCATTGGCTGCTACTGTCAGAATAAAAACTTTGCTTTTTGAATCTATAATTAACATTTTTCAATTGATAATACTTTATTATCTGAAATTTTATATTTTAGATTAGATGATAATATCTTGGATTAATTTGTGTTTTTCTTAATAACTGGAGTTTAGACTAAAAGCAGGCGATCGTTAACAAAAGAGTGTACGTGTCGTT
>NZ_JAVRCA010000074.1:0-43684 GCF_034530995.1 Nostoc sp. DedQUE04
CGTCCAGATTTAACAGAGAGGGGCGAGAGATAATACTCTCCCTCGACTCTACCGAGTCAGCTTACCGTACAGGGAATTATTTTGACCGAAATACAGACAATAATGAAAATAAAGTCAACAACGCATTATTGACTTTGTTCGGTGCATTGGCACATCTGCCACACCGTAAGGCTTGGCATTTAAAATTAGTCGTCAGCTTACATGATGTTGCTCTGGCATCCCAATTACAAAAAGTACTAAATGGAGAATATCAGCCAATACTTGCTGGCAAGCAATCAGACGTAAAAGTAGAAGTCATCAAAGTTGTGCTAGAAGGGATGGGTGCATTATTCGGGCATCCACTACCGAAAAAGCTAACGATTTTAGACTTTGGCAATGGTACGACCCTGTATTCTCGTTACAACCGGGGTCAGCGAGAAGTTCACACCGCCTACCCCATAGGTGTAGAAGTTCTCATCGATGATATTTCCCAAAAAATGAAACATTTAAATGGCGGAAAAATCGGAGATCCATCCAAAATCCGATTTTGTTTGGAAATGGGGCATACCCGATACAGCCGTGACATCGATATCAAAGACATATACAGTGCGTGTTTGAAAGATTGGTATGAAAAATACTTGAAGAAAACAGTAAATTTGACACTTGATGCCAAGCACCAAGGGGATGAAATCTGGGCGATAGGTGGAGGTTGCCTGTTACCAGGATTTAGGAAACTGTTAGAGAAGAACGGGTTTAAAATCCTGGACAATCCAGTAGAAGCGAATGTCTTTGGGCTTTTAGAGATGGCAAAAACTATCAGTAGCAAGAATCCAACAAGCACATCTGGGAAACTATAGCAATGGCAGATAAACAAGATTTAGCACCGGAAAAAGTTCGCCTCAAAGATAATTACCGAGAGCGCATATTTGCAGAATCGCAACAACTAGGTAAAAGTTACTTGGAGACGCTTTACTTTATAGTTGATTGCTATTTTGTTTTCATCAAGGCTGGATTACCTGCACAACCAGTAGCTTTTACGCCGATTACTACTGAGGAGAACAAACTTCCTTCAAGGACTCCAACTCCAATTACAGACGAGCAAGAAGAGGATTCTGAAGGGGAAACATTTAGCCTTGATTTTGATTTGTAACTGTTCAGATGAAGCTGGCAATGGTAATTCCCAACCCGTGGGGTAATGATGTCAAAAAAGTTTTAAATTTAGCTCTTGTGTAAGTATTTTAGGATTTATGTACTATAAGATGAGTTGATGTCAGCGACTTTACCAAACACTAGATTTTTATTCTGGATTTCTATAAAAAAATAATGCCAGTACTAACAAGTAACCCTGTATGTACTAGCATTATTTAGTTAATTGGGTCTAGAACGGAGGTTCTTGATCTAGGTCTTCATCTGTCGAAGTAACGTTATCTTCGAGTAGTTCTTTGGCAAAATCGGGAGTTTCAGGCGAGTGAGGGGTTTTACTAACCTGGGTGAGTTCGTTGATGGGTTGTGCTGACATAAAGTTTCTGATTACGAATGTGGCAATCTTTTCTTTGTAATCACCCCTGTTATCAACTAGCAAATCGAGATATCCTTCTGCTGTGCCGTGTACGCCTTCCCCTTGTTCGTTAATAACGACGGCGGGTGCGCCCTTGGAACGGAATGGCATCTCGTCAGCAACTACTCCTTCCTTTGAACGGTAGTAGAATTCGGCGATCCCAAAGGCAATCAAGGAACCTTCTTTGTCGTGGGTTGTGTTCACTGACTTAAGATTGATAGTTGCAGTATTATGAATCATGTTCGTTTTATTTGTAGATTGATTAGATGGTTTATCGCCTACGATTTATAGTGCATAGGCGATTTGTAATTTCCTAGAAATTTGCGTTAGCTACAGTCTGTGTTTCGTTTGGTGCAGAAGTAGATGTAGATTCTTCCTTACGGGGTGAACCTAACAATTCAATAGCGTTGATTGTAATTACGGGTTTTTGCCGCATAGTGCCAGAATTTTTATCTGCCCAACGATCAAATCCAAACTCGCCAGTAATTGCAATTTGGGTTCCTTTACGAACGTAATTTCCAATCACTTCTGCTTGATTTCCCCAGGCGACTAAATCAAACCAGAGGGCTTGTTCACTCCTGTAGGGTGGTCTGACCGCAATAGAGATTGAAGCCTTAACTGCACCGGACTCGAAGTATTTCAGTTCAGGTTCTTGTCCGCATCTGCCAACCAGCATGACTTTGTTGATATAGTTCATAACGCGAGTATTTATATATTTCTCTTATTACTGCGTCAGCATTAGTTCTTTCAGGATTTATTATTTTGACGAGTTGTTTTATTTCAATCACATTCTTTTTTATTCATACTTATAAGTTATTTTTTGTCCTTGTTTATCGTAAAATTGTGGTTTTTACTAGGGAACGACAAGTTACCCTGTGCTATGGTGGTATCGCAATTAATGTGGTCTGTATCTAAAAATTATGAGTAATGACTTATGCCTGAATATCTTCTCTTGAAGCGAGTAAGTATTTGTAAGCTGATGCTTTTGGCTTTGATGTGGATACAGTCGGATGAGGATAGCCAAAACCATCTGACTTCTGACTACTCATCTTCTTTGCGGGTAGAAAATCTTACCTGGTTAGGAGAAACATCTGTTGGAGAAGATGTAGAGCATTTTTGCGATGTTTCCAATACAACTAGGATAGGCGTTTGGGGAGAAATCCTAGAACTGAAATTAGTAGATTTAATTGCTGATTTACCGACTTGTTTGCACGATGCGTCATGGTTTGCCCTACTGGCAATTACAATGATGCTAGTGGATAAGGAACTAGACCGAGTATGCGTGCATCCACAAGATGAGTATTTTGCCCGGACTATCGCGCTTGAAATTTTAGCAGATTTGGGTGATTCTTACTTAGCCAAAGGTCATCCTTATTTAGAATTTCCTCTATCGTTAGAAGATGCTAAGTCGTTACTGCCAGTTAATAGAAAGCAAGAGCTAGAAATCGAGTTAGATAAATTTATTATTGATACTTATGAAGACGATTTTGATGATCAATCTCCAGACTTTAATGAGTTTTCACCCATCTATTTACAAGAGATTTTAAAAGAGTTTTTTATTGAATCTGATTGGCAGGCTGATATCAATCAAGAGGCTGTTGCCCAACTCCAACAGAAGTACGGTTCGCAGTATTCAGAAGGTGCGTTTTCTCCTGAAACTGAGGGACAGGAACGTTGGGGGAAAACGCTTGTTTTTCTCAAACAGTTTATAGGTCTGGATTCCAGTTTTATCGAAAGCCAGAGCGATTTATTCCTTGATGATGAATCTCAGGTGGCTGATTTACCTGATTACTTCTGTATCGAGTCTCATTTAGAACGTTGGCAAGACCGAACAGTTGTTTTATCACGGTTGGTTCATACTTTGGTTTATTTCATGCTGGTAGGACAAAATTATCATCCCAGTCATTTGGAAGATTTGATGGCTATTCCAGCTTCTTCACGGGCGATATCCAGCTTACAAGCTTGTTTAGGTGTAGCTGCTTACAGAAGTGGTTATTACATGGCTGCTTCAAATATTCCTGAATCAGAAGTTGGGTGCAACTGGCTTTTAGAAAAAGTTTTCCCTAGTCTGCGTGATTTTTATCAAACAGGTCGTTTGAATGGAAAACAATAATTAATATTGTGCTGTTGGTTAATAAAGACAAATTTATATTTATGAAAAAATATTTATTTATAGGATTGTTACTCTTACTCGTTGGATGTTCATCTTCAGAAAAAGAAGATAAAGTCTCGGCTATAGAATCAAATCCTTCACCTACGCCTTCATTATCCTCAGCTAATGTTAATAATGCTACGCCGTCGCTAAATCTAGAAGTGTTGCCTGATTTATCAAATAAAGAGAAGCTTGGAGAAGTTAATGCAGAGAACGACTTAATTGACTTGTTTTATTTTGATGGTAATGGTGTGAAAGTGAGTTTAACTATAGCAGCTGATAAAGGTTGTTTTGTCTACGTGCGGCGCAGTACTCCAAACCGAATTGGTGAAGTTGAAATTGAGTCACTACAGCGTGAGAAGTTAGGTCTGTGGCGTTCGTATAACACTCAGCGACTTCTAACTCAAGCTGCTGGCAATAAACTAAAGATTTATTCATCAAGTGAGGAACTTTCTTCTACTTATGAAAATCCTGCAATATCGCAAGAAATGCTTGTGGCAGTAAAGGAATTGAAAGAGCGTGAAAAATCGTTTAAATTACTTTTACGTCAGGATTTGAGGGCGAGTGATTCAGCAAGACGAATTTATATCAATCAGTGTCAGAAATTAGGTAATTTTTATTATAAAGAAGAACTACCTCCTCTCACAGAGAAGGAGAGGAAGGACTTTGGGAAGAGTGTTGAAAAAAGTACTAACAATTAGTTATGAGAACAGTGACAATTGCTCCATCTTAGTATTACTTTCAGTTGAAGTTGCTGTAACAGGGTGTTTGTTCTTATTTGACGACTTTTTACCCCATCCTTCTTTCGCCGCGTGTTTGACTACACGGGAGCGGATATCAGCAGCCAGCGTTTCATAATCAGAGCGGATTTTGTCATACTGAATTGGGGTTGTACCAATTTTCTCCCACAGTTTATCGTATTTGAAATTCTCAAAAGGTCTGTGCCTTACCAGGGCATCATAACTTGCCCAGAGGTAAACATCTGTCCATTCGGATGATAGCGGCACTTCAAAAGCAATTGGCATCATAAGTGCAACAACTTCACTACTAGAGGCAAGTTTACCTACTTTTCCCTTGTCTATCTCTTCTAGCGCTGCATCTAATCTATCGACTGCGATCGCTTTTCCTACCCAGGACGGAATTGACTGTTGCCAGCCGTTCTGCTGAGTCACAATTGGCCCGACGATGTATTGAACAATTTCATGACTTGCTCCTGCTAGATCAAGTAGACTGGCTGTTACAACTTTGTTAATCCCTTGGCTGGTTAGTAACTGAAGTATCTTTCTAGTGCTAGGAGTAAGAATTTCGCTAGCTTTTTGGCTTTTGCTGTTACGGATGGTTTCTTCGACATCGAATAAGCTTTGCTGCTGGTTCATATTCTTTATGTGTAAATAAATACTGCCAGCTAGAAATAGTTCTAACTGGCAGTGCTTTTTGATAATGGGTGTGTTTTGCTATGGCAGAAGTAGGTTATCCCAAACGCTTCTAGGAGTAACGTGATGCAGCAATTGCTTCCTTGCTTGAGTAAATTTAGCTAGCAATTGAGTGTTTTTTAATTTCTGCCACCAGTCGTGTTGCAGGTAGGTAAGCAGCCATAATTGTGTCTCGTGATTCCAGCTTGAGATGGAGTTACTCAAACTGAGTGCGTTGAGAATATCGTCAGGAGGCACTTCCAGTTGACTTGTGATTTCTTTTGAGATGGAAGCTAACATTGTGATGTTGGCGATCGCTTGACCAGGACTACCCGAACTGATACTTAGTATTTTTTTTGTCACCTCGATTTGTTGGTCTTTCAGAACAGAAATAACCTCCTCATCAGTTAACCTTTGGAAAGGTATGATTTAACACCTACTCTTCATAGTAGGTAATAACTTTTGAGGATAGGATGATATCAGAATAAACGTTCCAGTTTTGGGTTCTTCCAGCGTCTTGAGAAGTTTGTTAGCGGCAGTAGGGTTGAGCATATCTGCTTCGTGGATAATGACCACCTTTTGCTTGGCCTTGACTGCACTGGTTGATAGAAATTCAATTACCTCGCGCACCTGTTCTACTCGAATAGCAGGTATACCTTTCTGCTGGGAGGTGTTTTCGGGATGGGTTGGTTTGATTTGTAAGATGTCTAGATGGTTATTTTCTCCTGCGATCGCGGAGCGACTCCCTCTTGAGAGTATCGCATTTGCGATCGCCAGAGCAGTTTTTCCTTTCCCCACTCCCTCAACTTGACTGCTAAATAGGTATGCAGGAGCAATTTTATTCTGTTCGATTGCTTCAGTCAAGAGAAGTTTGGCGGTATGCTGTCCGGTGATTTCTGTAAATGGGTTGTTTTTCATATCGTAGAAATTTCAGCAATTCGACTGGTTAGGTTATCAACTCCGCTTTTGAGTTCGGCTTCGAGTTGTACAAGTAAAGTAAGGCTGTCTTTAAGCTTTTGAACGCCTACAAACTTGACTTCCTCTTTGAGGTAATACAATCTTTTGGGGTTTTTCAGTTCGGCTATTTCTGCAATCTTTGGATCAGATAATTTAGTTTCTACCCCAGCTTTGGTTATTAACCAAGTGCGGAAAATAGAGGTAAGTGTTGCTACTATTTTGAGCGGGTGTTCATTATTATCTAGTAGTTTAGATACCTGCACTATTGCTAAACTTGGATGGTTTCTTAACATAGCAATAGTAAGCTTTAGGTAGTCAGTATTCTGATTGCCAACGAGATATTTTACTTCGTCAACAGAGATTATTTGTTCGCTTGCATAAACAGCAAGTTTAGCGAATTCGCTATCGGCTCGTGCAGCATTATTGCCAATTGCTTCAGCTAGGTAATCAGTGACATCTGGAGTGAGTTTAACTTGATGGATGGCTGCATAATTTCCTATCAAGTTAACTATCCCCTTTTTATCCCAACTAGGAACGAGGGGAAACTCTTCTTGTTGGGCATATTTTAGGATAGTTTTTACTACTGTTCTGCGCGAATCTGGCTTTTTATTACCAGTAATTAGTAGAATGTTGCTTGAAGGTATTCGGGAAAGGTGATTTTCAAGTTCTTGGTTATTATCTTCATTTGATAAACTTCCAATTAGAGAGTCGCTGTCTGTATGAATAATTTTGTTACCCTCTCCAAAGGGCAAAGTCATAACCTCGGTAAAGACTTTGGCAGCAATATTTTTTTCATTTACAGATAGCTTGACGTAATTGAAAGCTCTCCATTCCGCAGGAACATTTTGATTCACTAAATAATCAATTTTTTGATTTAGTGAATAGCTATCTTCGCCGTAGTATAGGTATACAGTCATGATAGATTAGATAAACATTTATTTATCAGGCGTTAGTCGTAAGCGGTGGTTTAAAAAAATAAGAGTTAGTATTAACTCTTTCCATATATTTAGTATTTGTTATACAGCCGCTAGCAAAATATAGCGATCAACAAATACTTACACTTCATTTTGTACTGACTGTATTGACTTCTGATTTGAGAGTTTCTCGACAGAGTTTTCTACTGGTTGAGTACCCAAATATTTCCGCCAATAATCCAACTGTTGGAGATACTCTATTACTCCACTAGAACCAGTTACCTCATATAGCGCAATAGCTGTTTCCCACTCCTTTAAGCTAGCTTTTTTCTTGGAAAGAATTTTGACTATAGCTCCTGGAAGTTTAGTCTCTTTACCAGTATCTAGATTTAGGTGTAATACCCTTTCTAGTAATAGTTCTTGTTCTGATAAAGGAACACCACCATCTTCGATATTCATAGTATGAAGTTGGGCACTAATTCCTGATAGAGGAAGAGTATGCTGAATTAATTTTTTAACTTTCTTGGTTTTAGTATTTCTCCTTTTTAGTTTAACGATAACTGGGTTGTTTGGTTCTGTAACTTCGTAACACTGGGGAAGTTCTAGAGAGAGTTGACCTGTTAAGTGCCATGATGCACTTCGTTTTTGTGGCGGGGTGATCCGGTACGAGAACTCGGCTGTTTTTCTCGCATCGCCAAATTTCCTTAGTTTGACCCGCATTTTGTAGCTGATAATTCCTTGAATGTAGGTTTTTGGGTCTAATATTATTGGATTTGTATTTTCCCACCATTCAATTTCAACAACGCGATCGCCATCTAATTCATAGATAGTTCTAACTCTGGCATTAGGATGAGATGCAAGGAATGAGTTCACCCAAGCCCTTTGTTTTTTATTAAGCCTGGGCTTGCGATATGAGGATTTATTTTTCATTATTTACCTTTCAAATTTAAGAATTATTTCTCCATTAGTCCATCAACAAATTGAATAAAATAATCAGTTGATTAATTTTGGTGTATTTGCTAATCTTGTTTTTACGACATCTTTTTGCTTTATGTGAACGCATCAAAATTACTTTCTACAAAGCCTGATTTACCTGTAAACGTTTTTCATGATTTACAAATTATTGAAAATTATTCAAATGGGAAAAGACTTGATATTTATTATTTTCAGTGCTTAGGTTAAATATCAAGTTTATTCATCTAGAAAAGAGATAACTGACGTTTATTACCTTCTAGTATTTCAGGAGCGGCTATTTTGAGGATTTCTTCCCGCCTTTTTTCGATAATGTCAAGATAGTATTGACGTGAATAGCTCTCATTCGTGCTGGTATTAGTAATACCTCTGATTCCGTAATAGTAAATTACTACATCACCAGGCTTTCCTAATTTAAGAAGTTCTTTTTCGCCAACACGAATTTTGCGAGTAATGCAGAGTTTTTCTATCGGGTATTTTCCTGATAAAATCTGTGATTTTACTTCTCTGAAATATTCCTCTGCCGTAGATTGGTTTTGGATTAAGTAGGTTAGATATTCAACAGGGAATTCTTTCTCTAGCCTTGAGCGAGAACGGTTTCTCCAACTACCTTTGCGGATAATCCAGTTATCTTGCAGCCATAACAGATAGTTCTTAGTTCCCCTTTGCGGAATAAACATTGCATTGGCAATAAACTCTAATTTGACGGTTATCCCTTTGGGTAATTGAGACTGAAGTGTGGCATACACTTTTTCTGGGTTGGGGTGAGTAAAGAACACGCCATCAGTATCAACTTCTACAGGGGTTGCACCAGCTTGATTGATTACCTCAATCATGAATTGTAGGATGCGCCGACCGTAAGCTGTTACTAAAGCGGCTGCTTCCATATCGTTGAAGGCGAGTTCCGATGTTCCGAAGAACCCAAACTGAGAATTAGCTAAAACTTTGGTGGATTCTCTTTTTTCCTTGGCAACAATGTCTCCGGTGCTGGCAACTTGTTCCAACCTTGATTTCTCATTTACCAAATATTGCAAGATGCTCAAGCCGATTCGCTTTGTATCCTTACGAGAGACAATTCCTTTCGACAATATGGTTCTGGGGTACATAGAACTGATATCGATGTATCCAACCTTTTTATATAGTCCTGGAATAGAGTAGGCTATCCCCCCCTGAAATTTATACTTACGGTCGGGTTTGGGTTTGTATCCTGGGTAGTGATGCGAGAATATTTGCTTCCACTTGGTGCCGTTACCAGCGAGGGCTAATTGCTGGAGGTTCATTCCCGGTACAACCAGTGCTTCATAGTGGTATGAGGGTACAAGTCTGTTAGCTATGAGTTGCGTATCTTCCAAGTCGAAAATAAGGTAATCTTTGATTTTCTGCCATCCCCTACTACCAGAACCGGCTTTCCAGCAGGCGAGAATTTCTTCATAGGGTAGAACCAGTCGCGCCTGCTTACGCAATCCCATTTCCAGTACCGCCTGTTTAAGCGATCGCCCGTTAGTAAGTTCCTTGGCGAGAAAATCCCACCTGAGAACGCAGATAAAGATATCTACGTGCAGGCAGTTGCGGATGAATACCTCCCGAATTTCCAGTGGTTCGCCGCGTACTTGGGCAGTTCGGATAGTACGCTTCTTAAATGCAATTCTAAATGGATGAGAAATGCCATGTAACTCGCAGCGGGTGATGAGAAATGGTAGGTCAAATTCTGTTCCATTGTAGGTGTAAATTACTTCTGGTTTGCTTGCTTCTAGGTGTTTGAAAAACTCCAGGAGGATTTTGCTTTCGGCTTGATCCATAAAGATGGCAATCTCCCCTATCTCCCTCATACAGCCAATTGCATAGATCCGATTTTCTCTTGGGTTTATCCCTGCCGTTTCAATATCGACTACCAGAGTTTTGAGCGCCCCGTAGGTCGGAATATTTACTGTGGGATGCCACTCAGGTATTGGGGTAGTATCTGACCAGAATATGTCCAGTCTTTCCTCATCAACGATAATCTTATTACCAGATTTGGTAATAAAATCTCGGTGGTTATAATTCATAATATCCAAAATTAATTACTCTTTTTTGGCATGAATCCTTGTGGTTTAGTTGGTGGTTTTTTGGGCGATAAAAATACCTCAAAAATCATGTCTAGATTATTAGGAAGTGCGAATATTGAAAGCGGCTGCGTATGTGGTTCTTTTTCTTCTAATAGTGCGGTCATAATCCTGTACCAGGGTACTGCTGCTAATATTGATGTTGTTGCTGTAAGCAGCCATACTGGAAATTCGCGTACTTTTAATTGGTTGTAAGTGTTTTTAAGCTTTGAATTGTATTCCAGCCATGCAAATGCTACTAATTCTTTAAGAAGGTCTTGTCTACCATTGCTGTATATATATTTGCACGCTTCATCTACACACCGCTCATGAGTTTGTTTGTAAGCAATTGTTATTTCTAACATTTGGATTTTTTCTGCTTCTGGTACTTTCCATTCGTTAATTGAGTCATTGCTGTATAAATTTTTGGCACAGCTAGAGGCAACCGCTAAAATACAGTCAAGGTTTTTTCTAAGTCTGTCAATCTCTAGCAGGCAGTCGTTAAAATGCGCTATTCCATTACTGCATTGAACTGAACTTCCCTTGATCTGTTCTGATAGCTGTCTGGTGGCGAATAGTCCATCGATAGTAAGTGTGCCATTAATGGCTATATCTAAAATTTCGAGAAAACGTTTTTTAAATAGTGCAAGGGTTTGTTTACGATCTAAGGTTTTAGGATGGAAATAGATAACTCCGCTAATTTCTGATTTATCAGGACATCCATTTCCTACGCCTGGAAAATGCCTCCAGTAAGGTGGCATTTTTTCACCTTTGGCAAGGCATAATTCGCCAAAACATTTGGAGCATCGCGGTAATTCGTCAATATACGTGTCGAAATCTGCGATCGCTGCTGGTAATTCAAGTCCTGTACGAAGGCTAATTGCTGCAACTGGCATAATTTTAATCAGATACTTCCAGAATGCCAGTTGTTAAATTTTGTTGTGGTATTACTTGATATCTTAAGTTTTTGCTTCCCAGTCAGCGCAGTTTTTATTAATATTGAGGCTTACTGCACAAGGTAGATATTTCTGTAGATGCACGTCTATTATATTTAATGTAATTTTTGAATAAGCCTAAAAAAATCTTTCCCCAAAGTTTTTATTGGGGAAAGTAAGTGTTTCTACAAAGTGACGAACATTTGAATTAGGCAGTTTGTAATTGAGACTTCATCTGAAGCTCTTGTACCAGTTGTACCCATGCAGGTGCTTTTTTACCTTTAATGGGAGTAACATTGTTCCAATGCCTTTCGAGTTCAGATTGGGATAAATGTGGGAGTTGTTCCTTACCCCAATTGATAGCATCTTGGATTGTTTTCCAATTAGTCCAAGGTTGTTTTTCTTCTTTGATATTACTTAACTCAATGAGTGTCGCTTCCAACCAAAGTTTAGCTGATTCCGAGTCACGCATTAACTGTTGTCTTGACATTAACAGGGCAATACTTGCCTGAACCTGGGTTAGTTCCCACATCTGAGAAATAGTAACGAGTTCCTGCCAAGTGTCTTCCTCCAGTTGAGTAATTTGTCTATTATCAGGAGCAGTTTTAGCCACTAGCAAGTCTTTGAGAAACCCAGTTAAACTTGAGTATATGACGAATGGGTTTTTACCATACTCAATTAAGTCTTGGAGGATTTGTAAGTTAGCTGTTATTTCCCCTTTAGCCAGGTTTTCGGTTATGGTAAGTAGGTCGTGTTCGGGAACGACACCTGATAATTCCCAAACCCAGTTTGGTGTGATTTCATCTACTCCCAGGTTGCTCAATTGATCGAGCAATACAAGACAGTTGCGAATAAAACCTCCACAAGACTTGACGATCGCCCAAATACCAGGTGCGTTAATGTTGATGTTTTCATTCTGGGCAACTTCTGATAAATACTGAACAAGTGTTTCTAGTCCTACTCTCCTAAAATCAAACTTTTGACAGCGCGAGATGATAGTTTCAGGAACCTTGTGTATTTCAGTTGTGCAGAAGATGAAAACTACATGACGGGGTGGATTTTCAATAGTCTTAAGTAGTGCCTGCCACGATTGACTGCTTAGGGCATGACATTCATCAATAATGAAAATTTTGTACCTTCCCTCAACTGGTGCAAACTGGGTAGTGGAAATTAACTCGCGGATTGTTTCTACCCCGCTATTGCTGGCAGCATCTAACTCAGTTACATCCAGGGAAGAAGAGGCTGTAATTCCCTTGCATGAATTGCATTCTCCGCAGGGCTTGGTTGTCGGCTCTTGGGTTGACTGACAGTTGAGGGATTTAGCCATGATGCGGGCGGTGCTAGTCTTCCCCGTGCCTTTGGGGCCGTTAAATAGGTAGGCGGGTGCAATCCTCTGGAGTGCGATCGCCGTCCCTTGCGCGTCTCCTTTAGGAGAAGGCGGGCATTGTGCGATCGCGGAGTGACTCCCAGGAGGCAGTATCGCATTTATGAGAGTGCGGACGATATGTTCCTGCCCGATAACTTCATTAAGGGTCTGGGGACGGTACTTGAGATGTAGTGGTTGGTACATAGTTTTGATGATAAACGGATGTTTTATTTACTTCCTACCAGTGTGGTTGGTAGGAAGTTTAATTTTTTAGGCAGTCGCCGCTTCTTTTTTCGTTCGTGGCGATCGTGAGATTGACTTACCTTTGGTAGTATCTTTCGCTACCACAGATGGCGTTTCTATTTGAGGAGTTTCACTATCGTCTGTTGCCTGTGGCACATTTGTTACTTCTTCAGTGCCAGACTCAGTTTGAGTGCTAACTTCTGTTACTTCTTCAGTACCAGGCTCAGTTTGAGTGCTGACTTTTGCCTTTGTACTTTGGCTATTTACCTTTCCAAACCCCTGCTTGATTTCTACAGGCATTACCAGATACAACTGATTGAGCAGTCCTCCCATTGGGCAGACAATGACTGGTTGCGTGGGTTTGTTGCACCGCACCACGATTTCATCAGTACTGATATGCTTTAATCCTTCGATAAGGTAGTCGATGTTTAATCCAATACTGATGTTTTCTGAATTACTAGTTACTGATTTCATCAGTACCGAGTCAACTGCATCCCCAATATCAATAGCTTCGGTGTATAGTGTTGCCTGTGTAGCTTCCAATTCCCAGAGGATTTTGGCAACCTTTTGCTTGCGTTCGGCTAGATAACTTACCCGCTTCAGCGCGCTCTCAAATCCCTTGCGCTCTAATGTAAATTCATACTCAAACGAGCGGGGAATCAAGCTATTGATTTTGGGATATTCTCCCTCCAGAAGCCGGGAAATGAGCTTTGTATTAGGAAGGCTAAACTCGATAGTTCTATCTGATAGAAGAATATTGCACACGCTCGTATCTGCGCTTTGAGAGAGAATTTTGTTTAACTCGCCAAGTGACTTACCTGGAACAGTGAAGTTGATTGGGTCAGAATATTCGCTATCAAGTGTTCCTGTTACTAGCGCTAATTTGTGACTATTTGTACTAGCAGCTTGCCACTTGTTGGTATCAATTTTGAAGTTGACACCAGTTAAAACCAACTTTGTTTCGTCGCTGCTGGCGCAATAGAGTGTCCCTTCAAGTGCGGCTTGGAGTTTCTTGGCACTTAAGTTTATCTCTGTTGGATTTTCCCCCTTGGGAAGTGTTGGGAACTCGTCAGATTTTCCCCCAATTAGTCGGCACTTACCGCTATTGTGAGTAATTATGCAGGCTTGGTTTTCTACTTCTAGAGTAATTTCGCCTTTAACATTACTAACAGTATCAGTTAGTAGTTTGGCAGGAAGTGCTACCTGACCTGAAATTTCGACATTAGCGGTGGTTGTAGTATGAATTGTGAGGTTAAGGTTTGTACCTGTTGCTGATACTATCCCGTCTTCATCTGCAATCAGTAAGATATTTCCTAAAATTGGGTCAGTGGGTTTAGGACTGATTGCGAGGTAAGCGGTTTCTAGAATTTCTGCGAGTTTAGATTGTTCAATGGTTAGTTTCATTTGTTACTTAGTTTTTAGTGGATAATTTCTTAACGGGCGCTATTTCTAGCACCCTTTTTGCTTAGATGAGGTAGTTTGTTTTAGTAAGGCAGTTGTTCCATCTCAGTACTGTATGCTGTATAATCATGACCTTCTGTACTAGGAGGAAGTGCTGCTATTGGCATATCGGCTGCACCTATGAGACGGTTATGTTCTGCTACAACAGTTGATGTTTTACCGATGCGGTGAGAGAATTCGGGATTTGCCTGCATCGTTGTTTGGATATCGATTTCTTTGGACTCTGAGAAGAATTCGAGAAAATCGCTGCCATCGGGGTTTGGTGATTTGTAGGAAGTGACAACTGCTACCCAAGATTTATCTCTTTGGTTAACTGCTTCTTTCGGTTCAAGGGATGGTGTGAAGGTGGGTTGAAATGCACCAAGGCGATGAAACTCTGCACGTTTTTCAGCGACAGTTGTATCAGTAAATCGGGCGAATGCAACCTCTAGTTCGCGTTGGAACTGTTTGTAAGCCTCGCCAAATTTTGATGATGCAACGCCTTTGATTGATAAGACAATTGGTACTGAATGCAGGTTGTTATTATTTTCATCGACAAGTTGCAACAAGTAGAATCGTCTCAATACTGCGGCATCTTTGCCTAGTGCTTGGTACATTTCGTACCCATCAGGTGATTCGTACACCCCCACAATTTTGCCATCATCGCGCTGTTCAATATATCTGGGAGAAACATCAAGAATGTGCATTCTGGGCGATTGCAACAACACTCCCATTTCTGGCGTACCACTGGAGAAGGTGTGCTTGTGTGTTGGTTCTTGTCCTTGCCAGTTAATTGCTGCTAAATACTTATCTTTTATAAACAACCCAACTTTTTCTGCTTCCATGTGGTTGATGACTTGGCAGATGCAGATGTTGCTAATCGGCGCATTGTACTCAGGGTTGGCAAATTTAGAAATAGCTGATTTACGCTTTTGTATGTTTGCCCCATTCTGAACGGTTTGTTGAGGGGGTTCCGACTCTGAGACTGTGCTTTCTTCAGTAGTAGGCTTTGTTTGATTTCTTGCCATAATTTTAATTAATTGAAATCAATCTTTAATGCGTCAAGCAAAAAGCCGTTGTAAAAAATAAAAGTCGTCTGTTATAAAGACGACTTGAAAGATTTATTAATTTTTCGCTATTTAGATACAGTTTTCATCATTTAAACTTTTGAATCTTTAATCGAGAAAACCTCGCAATCACTTGTGGAAGTAAACCCTCTCGTAGTGCTGTTCTCAATGCACTCTTTCTTTAATTCGGTAAAATTGTTCATGTAAGTGTCTTCCTGAATAATTCCAGCTTTGGTGTTTAAAAGTGTCTGATATATTTGCTGAAGATTGATGATGATTTGTCTAAGAACAGATGTATTTTCATCTGTGAAAGTCAGTGACACAGATGTTGTGCTTGAATTGTGTATTGCAACTGTTTGTTCTTCAGGTGCGCCATAAGTTGTTATGTGACTATTTTTACCAGGAATAAATCTGTAGGAAGCAATAGTTTCAATTGCCATATTTATCTCCTTGTTCGTTGGGGTTTAATTTCAAGCATTTTATTAGTAAGTTTGGTGACATTAGTGACTTTCCAACCAGCAAGCTTGCACTTAGTAACTGCTAGTTCTAATTCTTGCTGTGTAAGGATTTTGTATGTCACATACTTTCCCCATTTAGGGAAGATGTATGTGACATACCTAGCTTCATCAATTTGGCAGTATACCATACGTTTGTAGTACACTATGGTTTAATTATTTTGATTATCCTAGTAGCTACATTTGTAGGGTTATTTGAACTCAAAAAGGCATCTTTATCTACCAATTCGACATAGCTATTATTGCTCTGTAACCACTCTTTGAAGCTTTGATACTTCCGGTTGAAGAAAACCGATTCAGGTACGACTGAAACTAATACACCACCTGATATAATTAACTTCCAAGCTTGATAGATATGCTCGACAAGTTCGCAAAATGGAGGATTCATGATACAGGCATTGTATAAATGACTGGGGTTAAACTCCAGAAAGTTTTTCCCTACGAGATTAAATCCTTTGAGTTCTAGAATTTGTCTTAGGTTGTAATTCACTTCAACTACCTCTATTTGAACATTTGGGTAAGTTAGAGTGATATACTCAGCAATATTTCCGCTACCAGCACTAGGCTCTAAAATTCGCCAATTTGGTTCAATATCTGCCAAATGAACAAGTCGCTGACAGATTGGTTTAGGAGTAGGAAAGAAATCTCCAGATTTCATGCCAATGATTTCTAACTCAAGCTTATTAAGTTGTTGCTTGGTAGTATCAATTGCTTCAGGTTTTACTACCTGTTGAATTTCTGTTATTGCTGATATAATCTCGCCTGATGTATGTAACCCCGCGCGACTGAGAGATTTTACCCAGTCTTGGTAATATTCGCCTTCTAGTATTTTTTGGACTTTCTGGCTAATTTCTCCACTTTTAGAAATTCTAAATAGCACTTCCACCTGTGATTTACGAGATATACCGCGTAGTATTGGTGGGATATTTCCTATTTCCCACATTTGTGCGATCGCAAATAGCCAAGACTGGATAATCTCAAGTTCAATTCCTTCTTGGATTATCCCTTGAGCTATGGTTTTACGGCGCTTGGTTGCCCTTTGATTCCCAATAGCAGGATTTTTCTTTTGGTCAATAGTTGACTGCATTGAGGCAGCTAGCTTACGGAGAGCTTCTGCTTTTTCTAAGTTAGGAATATTGAAAATATCTAGTGATGAGTTATCCTCGTTGTAAGACAGATTCAGTAGAGATAGTTGCATTGCTAGATTCCTTTAAATCTTTAACGGCGCATTTAAGAATTAGGGAGGTTGGTACATTCCAAGTTTTTACCTCCCATTCAGTAGCTAATCTTTCTGAATGACGGACAACTGCACTACTACATTTGTTTTTTCTTACAAGCCAATCTCTAAACTTTTCGGCTTGTTCTTTGGTATCGAACCCAAAATAGCTGGTTTTCCGGTTTCCCAAGAAATCAGTAATAGTTGCTACCCGACGTGAGAGAATATTGAGCGTCCAACCACCGTTAGAAGTGAGTTCGATTTTGGTGATATTTAATTCTGTTGGATTCATAATTCCACTTCAGGAATTGTTGCTAAATATTCCGTAGTTGATATTTCTCTTGCCAGCCATTTGTCATGTGCTTCTTGAGGAGTCATTGTGTTGGCTAAATGTTTCTTTTCATTGTTGTCTCCTATAAAAGGAGCGAGTGTTTCTTCTAACCGTTCTTTGAAAGCCAAATGTTTCTTATCAGAGTAAGTAAACTGGTAAATGCTATCAGTGTTGACGAACAAGTAAACTAGGCTAATTTGCTCTAATGGCATTCCAGTTTTTTCGTGTATGAGAAATAACCTCAATTGGGTTTGCCACTTGCTCTCAAGGATTTCAAATTTCAGAGGTTTTTGAATTGTCCAGTCAAATCCAACTACTTGATTTTCACCATAAATAATGAGGTCACACTCACTATAGAGAAGGATATCGTGATATAAATATTGAAGTTGGGCGCTCCATTGTTTGTCTCCAAGGATGTTTAGAAAAGGTTTTACCTTATCGACCCAGTTATTAATTTGGGGGTATTCCTTTAATAAGACTTCGACTGGTAGCCCTAACCCAATTTGTTGCATGACGAGATGAAACTGACCTCCAGCAACTTCGGATTCACTTTTCACAGTGAGATTAGAATAATTTTTCGTCGATAAACCCTCTGGATGATGTTCGGCTAACTCAAGTGTTTTGTGATTGAATCTATTCATAAAAATATATCCCAAATTTGTTTTTTGGGATAAATATGCGTGAGCTATTTGTGGTGATTTGTCTACGGTATATAGTATTTTTTCAGATTATCGATACTTGCGTATAAACTTCGGGTTGACATTGCTTTGAGGTCAAAATAACTGGCAAACTTTTTCAAACCCCCGGTGAGGGTTAATTCTAGTAAGTACTGGGCTGCGATCGCACTCGTCATTTTATTGACAAATAGCGACTGATAATTTCGTGCTTGAATTTCCGCACATGAAAGGTTATTGTCTATGAGTTCTTCCAGTTGAGGAACTAACAATTCCGGGTGAACCAGCGCCGGGGAGGGAAGATGCAACCAGAATTTAGGTTTGTCTGGGTTATTGGCAGCTTGAACTATATCAAAATTAGAGTGCGTTCCAACTACTACTTGGCCGGAGTGGTTGCTGTTTCCACAATCCAGCCAAAATAGCGATGCCGGCTCATTTGCACTGTTCAGTTTGAGAACTGAGTGAATTTTGCTCCTGGCGGCGCTGTTATCCACACAACCAATAATTACTGTTAGGGTGTTCCATGAATTGGTGGCGCGAATCATATCTTCTTCAAACCAGTCGCAAATCGCTGTAATCTCAATTCCATACTTAGCGCTGCATCTTGCAACCAGTGTTTCTACCTTTGGTAGTCCAATTTCAGCTTGTTGATAATTTTGGCGGGTGATATTTTTAAGTTCAACAGTATCGCCATCAACGATCGTAAAGTTAATTTCTTTCCCCGTGCGCTGGAGTTGCAGGATAATTCGACATAAGTCTTCTGCAAGAAACCCCCCTGTTCCTCCTGCTCCCACTAAGACGAAGTTGATACGGGTATGATTGCGAGGTAAGACGGGTAAAGCTTGTTGGTAAGCAGTTAATTCGAGCATTTTACCTGTGGCGGAAGTTCAAATATTTGATTGGGGTTGATGTCGAAAAAGTGATTGTATATCCCGATGCGGGTGTATATTGTGGGAATGGTATTCAGTGTGCCGATGATCGCGAACACTCGAAATTTGCCTTTTTCTTCCTGATTGTCTGCACTTGAAGGGTAAGCAGCTAGAGTTCCATGACTGTGCATTTCCACCAACCCATCTGTATAGCTTTTATCGAGTGCGCTTTCTAAAGATAGGACGTGAGTAGAAGACGCAGTTTGCAGTGGCGTGTGACACCACCATTGGTTGGTTGTTACTCCCAAGTAGAATAGGATTTCCTGTTGGGGGTTGATACTGGCAGTATTGATAATATTCATGATTATTTGGCTGGGGACTTTTGGGACTTTCAGGCGAAAGTAGGGTTCAAGGGGTTGGAGTCCAGCAACTTGAGTTTGAGTAACTTGCAAGCAAACCTCTAACTCACGGCGGTGCGATCGCAAGAAAAGTCCATTTGCTGCCAGCCAGTATTCTTGAAGTTTTTGGCTGTAGGGAGGAAAATTATTACTTGTAACGAGGTGATAACCGATAAAAGCATTCATGGCTAACTGAACAGGTGGTTAATAATGTCTTCTGGAGTTGTGACTTTCCAGCTATGAACGGAAACAAGGTCACTTGAAGGGTAAGATTTGGGTTTAGACTCGTGCAATTTGATTAGCTGGTTGCAGATATTGTCGGGATGAGTTTTTGACTTGCCTTGGGACAAGTCCTTATTAAAGAGTGATTTCCAGAACAACTCCCAAGTTTGGCTTATATTTGCAGCACTGCACATACCGGGAGAATTTCCCCCAAAACAAATACCAGAGTCGTCCCAGACGTTAGGTAGAGGTGGCTTGTACAGTTGTGCGTCTGGTTTAAATACCCTTCCTTTAACTGCCCACAGGTAATATCTACTACCGCATCCAGCAAAGAGGAATGCAGGCATGGGGATAGTAATTACTTTAGTTTCCTGTCCCATAATTTGAATTTGATATTTTTGGGGAGAGTAAAACTGAATAATTGCCTCTCCCTCTGGATTTTTACCCCACCAAATCGTGTTGCTAGAAAGCCATCCAGATGTAGCAGTTTTACTTGTGAAGGCTTTCTCTACTGCTTCGGGGGAAAGAAATTTGTACTTAGATTTTTTCCCTTCGTGTTCGACTAAGATAAACTGTCCTTTGAGGATAACTAACTGTGCTAGTAAATCATCTTGGGGAATATTTCCAAGCAAAATTTGCGATATACTTTCTAAGTTAATTATTGGTAAGATATTTGTATCTACATTCATGATTTTGATGCTTGATTCCAAATTTTGACTGCTGCTTTCCGAGCAGGAAGGGATGTTTCTAGCAAGTGGGTAAGCTTATTTGATTTTTCCATCATCGAGACGGCTTCTTTCCACTTTTGACTGAGAAACATAATATTTTCATAAGTCCATTCCAGCCAATCGCTTGTTTCACACGTAACATCTAGCCAGATATTTTCAGTCGAGTAATCTATAATTCGTATGCCTGCATCTAAATATTGAAGAGGACTTTTGTAACGACGGCATAGCTTGACAAGTGTCTCGAAGTAAATTTCTTCTGCTAGAGCAATGTAATCAGGAGTAAAACCAAAGTTTAGTTCCCATTGGCTTATATTGTACCCTTGCCCCATCAACGACAGCAGGAACTTTTCTGAGTATTCTAGTTCCTCGAAATCTTCATACCACCATTCAACTTTTTGTGGTGACACAGGAATACTATTATGTTCAGGACTAAACTCAATCTCATCGATATATTCTATCGGGAAGAGATGATCATTCACCAGTTGAATAAATTCAATTTCTCTATCCATATAGGCACTTGCTGGATGTGATTGTTTATCAATATGAATGGTTGATTCTAGCCATTGTTCTGGGAATATTTTTTGATACAGGCTTAAGAGATTTACTCGTTCGGAGAGATTTTCTAGATAGATAATTGCTGTTAAACAAGTAATGGGTATTTTGAATGATTGTATGTTCGCAAGCATAATTAATCAGCCGCCATAACTCATGGCGGCTATAAATTTGTTATTACAGTACGGGATATCTACTCGTAGTAGCAGGTTGATGCTGAAGACTTCGAGTTACTTTTTCGATGTAGGTTTCCCAATTTTGACCGAGCTTGATAGCTTTTTCTATCTCAGGCTGTAGGGTAATTAAATTTTCGAGACTAATTTGATTTTTTATCTCCAGAAGCTTTATCTGCCACCCTAACTTTAGTGCAGGATTTATTTCTTCAGAACTATTTTTCAATTCTCTGAATTGACTTCCCTTAGTACCTGCTTTTTTTACCAAACGAATTGAAACCGTATCATCAGTTGTTTGTCGTTCAATTTCGGCATTAGCATATTCTGGAAAGTAGACGCTAATGGCTGTTTTGAGGGTATTGTCATCTTGGGCGATCGCCTCATCAAGAGGAATTTCTTGTCCTTCGATAATCGCAATGTACTTCATAGTAATTAAAATAGTGACAGTTGGTTGTTAGGCGCGGGTGTTTTGTCTTTATCTTCAGACAGGTTACGCTTTTGTACTTGTCTTGATTGTTCCTGTCTATTCTGATGTATAGTCTGCTTTTCCATCCTTTGCTTGCAGATATCTAACATCTCTGGGAGAGATTTTTCTAAATCCTGTAGCAAGTTATTGATGACAGGATGAGATGTTATCTCAGTAAGGTTAATTATCTTGATAATTGGAAGTGCGCCTTGGATTCCAATTGAGACAATTACTGTTTCAGAATTTGGTATTATTTGAATGGTTATTAAGGTGGTTTTTGTGTCAGAATCGCCTAAATCTATCTTCGTACATGAATCTTGGTTTATAACTTCAGTGTTTACTAATTCATCTAATGTTTCTTCTAAATCGCTATTATCCTGAATATCAGAATTAAAATCTCTACTGCTATAACTGTCTTCAAGGTTAGTTACATTCTCGTCAGGTGATATTTGACTGCTCATGATTAAGAGAGATTGGCTAATCTAAATAAGGTGCGGATAGTAATACCTGTCTTGTTAAAAGACTGCCATTTGTAGGCGCATTCGCCTGATTTGTACTTAGGAGAAAGTTGGCTCCAAGTGTCCCATGCTTTAAATAAAATGGGACTAACACTATGAAGTGCCATTCCGACTTGAATCCACGAGTGGTAATCATCTGCAAATCGAGGGTGGATAACTTCGAGTAGTACAAGTGCGGTTTGGATATTTGTCTCGATTGAGGGAATTAAATGAGCGTATCTGTCTACCCCATATCTGCGGTTATATTTTTCTTGGGGTAGGTTAAACTTTCTTGCTTTCTCCTGTTTGGCAAGCATCTGAGCAATTACCCAGTCGGGGGCTATTTCTATTTGGCGCTCAGATGGACTACAGCCAGGAAGCCATCTGTAATTTCTGCCCTCTGGGTGAAAGGAAGGGGGAAGGATTGAGGCTAGATTTTTGCCTCGAAACTCCAAGTGTTCATCCTTCCCAGTTTTGATTTTGCGAGATTTTACCTCCCAAGCTTTTGAATTTGGGATAAGGTACAAGCGCTGGCTCCGATATTTCCTCCCAGAGCTAAATGCAATTGTGGGAGGAAGGTATTTTTGAGCGCGTTCGTGTAACGACTCCATAGGAGTATCGCGTGCTTCGACGGGTATTACCTGATTAAGTTCTTCTGGTTCTGTATGTTCGTTAATTTGGATAATTTGTCGCCAGGAGGTTTCGCCGTCGCAGTCAATAGCTACTAAATATCCTTGAGGATGATTAGAACCGCATACCAAGGCTACACCAGTGGGGGTGATCAATCTGTTATTTGTCCAAACTTTTAGGCGGCGGCGGACGAGTTCGGCTTGTAGTTCTCTGGGAGAGTAAGTATTTTTTTCCCATTCTTTCCCTAGAGGACGTTTACCAAAGGTAGGGACGATTCGCCATTCTTCGGGTAAGTTGTCAAGCGAAGATACCAAATGACGGATTTGGGCGTGCATGAATTCATGTGGCTAATTATTTCGATAATTCATGCACAGCTGCGTTAGTGACTGTGGTGGTTTGATATTATAATTACGGTGCTAACTGATGGCCTGCTTCAACTAGCTTGGCAAGGGTATTTTGGTCAAACGCTTTGATACTAGATACAAATTGTTGCCACTGTTGCCATTTCTCCTTTGAGTAAGCATGATTGGGATCAAAGTTGCAGACTTCACAGAATTTATGAAAGTCAGCATTCCAATGAAACATGCAAATGCCTGTTATTAAATAATTGATTTGTTGGTCGCTCATGAGTGATATTTCAGCTTCTGATTTCTGTTTTAAGCCAACCTTTTGTTCAGGGCATTTTCGACTTGATAAGTTCCAAGAGTACAGTTTGTATTCAATGGAAACTTAGGAAAATCCAGATAATTATTCATAGTTTTTGTTACCTTGCACAGTACCATTATCCCCTCCTTACTCTTCTTTTTTTGATTGTGGTAGTAGCTGATAATCTCAAACTCATTGTTACCAGCTTCAAATCTCCTTCCTTTATATTGGGAGATAGCCTTTTCCCAGTCTGGCTGCCAGAGCATGAGTGTATCTATTGCCATTGCTCTAATAACCGGGTTATCTACTTTAAGAAGGATATCTGGTAAGTAATGGCATTGTTTGGCAATTACTTCTCGTGCGTAATTTATCAACCAATACTCAGCTTCCCTTAAAAGAGCTTTTGATTCAATATTTTGGCATACTTCATCGTAAACTTTAGACATTAAATATGCCCTTTGTTCAAAAACCATCCCGTTGGTTCGCAGTTTTAAGTCTGATGGATAATTAATCATCAAGTCAGTAAGTTCATCACTGATTTTGGGAAGAGGATATTTATCATTTTCTTGCTCTTTGGGATGGGATATTTTTACTTCGTATCCTAGATTGACAGCATGATTGATAATAAAATCGATGTTATTAGACTCAACAAAATCTCCTAACTTAAAATCTGTTTCTAGGAGGAGATATGTTGGTGCATGGAGAATTTGAAACCGTTTAGGATTTTGATTAGAATCGGCTAATAGTTCGATGTACATTGCTTATTCTCACAAAGTTTCATAAATCTTGTGCGTAAGCGATGTATGTGGTTTAATTACTGAAAAAGTAATCCTACCCATCTTGGGTAGGACTATCTTAATTATTAATTAATGGTTCTTGTTTGTGTAGGATTGATTATTTCCTCCAGTAGAGATAGCCCAACTGATTTAAACAGTGCTTTGTTATCATCAGGGCAGCGTTGAATTGTTGTACAAGATGAGCAGCCGTATTTGCAAGGGCAATTATCTACTAGAAACTTTGCCTTAAGAAAAGCGGTTTCTAAATACTTGACGAGGGTATCGCACATACCTGTACCGTGTTCGCATGTATCGAAGAAATAGCCTACTATGTTATGATTTGATGGTACTTCGATTAACATGAAATCAATATCTCGACTGTTTGCCCCATGTTCGACAAGTGGTAAACTGAGCATGAGTTGATGTGCGAGAGTATGAACGCAAATCTGAGTTTCATTGCTTTCAAATAGCTGTTTCTCTTCATTGGAAATATATTTCTGTTTGTTGAATATCTCTTTTCGGATATTTTTGACGATGGCTGAAAAATATTTTCTTGCATCAGCGTTAATTTCAACCCTAACGCAGAATGTATTGTAGTTAAGAGCAAATGCTTCCTTATATTTATTTTCCTCCAAGAGTTCGACAAATTCTCGTTCAATAAGTTGGGTATTGCAAGCAGGACAAGTTTGTATGTGTCCGGGTAAATTTGAATTGAAGTTGCGACATCTGTTATTAGTGCAAGTCCATTTTTGTTCAAGCCTGTACAAGTTGTACCCGTAAATTTCTTCTTTGATTTTGGCTGAAACAGGTGTAAATCTAGCTGCCCCTTGGGAAAGATTGATAATTTTGGCTTCCCCTGCAATTTTGATTTCCTCGAAATTTAGGCTTCCTTCGGGACGACTAAATAAGTTAGTTGCCTCAATTGGCTTGAGAATTGCTTTCCCTTCGGTTAAATTTAGCTCTTGTGATTTATACTGTACGGGGTTGCCGTCAAAGTCTTGAGCAGGATATATAGCACCAGGGTAAACTTCTCGTAGCGCAGATGATGCCGAACTTTCCTCAAACTCTTCCGCGCTATCTTGATTGACATAACTGATGTTTTGGTCAGTGTTACCTCTGAATTTAATTTTTGAGTGGACATAACCAAGGTTTCGATTAGTTGTCAGTTTTTGGTTATAACTGAAAATTAGTTGATTATTACCGATTAGCTGTCGTGCAATCGCATCACCAGAACTACCAAAATGTCGAGCAATTTGAGCTTGTGTCGGTTTACTTTCTTTGCAACAGGCGAGAATGTGCTGCTCCAAAATTGTTTCATAATTGTGGTTAAAGTTGATAATTTCTGGAGGGTCAGATAAGAGGCGTTCCGGGTGATTAGCGTAGTAAGAATCCATAATCGACCTTTTCGACGGGATAAATACTAATAGCCCTGCTTCTTGCCTGCCTGCACGCCCCGCCCTTTGGCGAAAGGCAAGAATTGAGCCTGGGTAACTATGTACGATAGTTGCATCAATAGACCCGATATCCAGACCCGCTTCTAAAGCACTCGTGGATATAATGAACTTGACCTTTCCGCCCTGTATATCTGCAATAATTTTGTTACGCTGATTTGCCTTCATGCTGCCATAAAATGCTGAGATGGTTTCTCCCATGTGGGGCAGTTGCATCTCCACTAAAGCTTTACGAATGGCATTAGTTAAAACCTTTACCAGTTCTCTACTATCGCAGAAACAAATCCCGACTATTCCTTTACTTACAAGCATGGCTGCAACTTGGGCAGTTTGGTAAAGAGTATTGTTTCGTGCTTTGAGGCTAAGGAAAGTAATCTCCGAGCGTTTTGCCCCACTTTGGTCGATAATAGCAAGGTTGCTTTGTTCTACTCGATTGGATATCTTCTGGGCAATTTCGCTGCTGTTACTAATTGTTGCAGAAGCAAATATGTACTGTAATTTAGAAATATTATTGCCAGCAGATTCTATCATTAATTGAGTTCGCCGATTAAGTAGGGCAAAGTGTGAGCCAAAGATGCCTTGATAGAAATGCGCTTCATCACAGACGATGATTGAAATTTTTCTGATTGTTTCTCTAAATCCCCAGTTTGAGTCAAACTGATAGTTGTTCAGTTCGTGGTTCCATACATCGGGTGTCACGCATAAAATCGAGGGTTGATGACTATAAAGTTGTTTGCGCTCCTGGGGAGGAATATCACCATTGATATTGAGAATTTTAGGGCGAATTTCTTCATCCAGGTGGCTAACAAACGAGCGGATTTTCTCTACCTGATCAAATGCAAGTGCTTTCAAGTTAAAAAATACTAAAGCTGATTTACCTTTTAGGCACTCGTGAACGATTGGAATTAAAAAGGAGATACTTTTACCACTACTGGTAGGAGTTTGGAGAATGATATCTTCCCCTTTTTTGTAAGCCTCCCATGCCTCGACTTGATGAGAGTATAGTTGCGTAATTCCTGACTGACTCAGGGCATATTTAACTAGAGGGTGAATATCATCTGGTATGGGACAAAGTTTAGCTTCTTGAGCAGGAATTATATCGCAACTTTGTAGTTTTCCTGAGCCATCAAGAATAGCTGCTATTTCTTGGTAGAGAATACTTTTACCTGTTGGTGCTTGGTTAAGAGGTAATAAATTACCGCTATTTACCTCCTGCTCCCAGTCAAAAATAATTTGATTTACACTTCCCTTTTTGAAGTAAAGATTTTTCTCGATGATGGCGGCGATATGGATAACACCATGTTCTTTAGAATAAACCTGTTTATTTGCTTGTAACCATTCAAGCTGGGTCATAAAAAGTTACCTACTTGCTGTTTTAGCAGGTAGGCGTTAGTCAAAAGTAGTGGTTTTTGTTATTGCCATATTAGCTATTGAATCAAGCTTGAATATTGCTAAGTATAGTGATAACTATTAGATTAGAGAAAAAGGCGCAAATAAACGAACCTTACTAGTGTCACTTTACGCCTTTTATGTGCAAAAAGCTGCGGCTCTTACTGGCCAAATACGCCAAGGCCGTAGTAGCATAGTTTGGAATCGCAATTTGCCATATCAATTCGGACTCGATATGTACCGTTGCGGTAGGGAGTTACACCAATGGCGGGAATATCATCATCTTCCAAGTCTGAAGCAATCAGATTTCCCCGATCATCATACAATGCAATATCCAAGTCTTGGCAATCGCGATCGCATACTCCCACAATGCCGTATGACTTACCCGCACTGAGATTGATGGTGATATAATCGGAACTGTCATGAGACAGTGTATCAATATAAGGGTCATGGGTTTGACTATAGCCACCAAAACCAGCAGTGACCATAGCTCCCATTAATTGCATACCAACTTCATTGAGATATTCGTCGTCATTAGCACGAACTAGAGTAGGTGCGATGAAAAGCGAACAGAAGATACTAGAAATAGCAGCTACAGTACCAAGTAATTTTGTTTTGAGTTTCATAATTTCAGCTTTCCTTCTGGTTGTTTTACGTGTGATTTTTGAGTGCTTTACGGTCAAGTCTGCGTTGTTACTCAAGCACGGTGATTTTGTAGAAACATCAGTTTTTGCATTTCCACAAGAGAGTATTTAATTGGAAATTCTCATTTTTTAAATGGTTGGCATATTTGCAACATTAAATGTTTATTAAATTTGATTGTTTTGTAGTTGATAAATTTCTCTACCAAACTAACTGGTGTATGATATGAACATAATTTGATCGACGCAGATAGAATTCTGAACCCTTTAATTACACATACGAATTCATCTGTGTAAGAATACGCAATTTATGAGATGTTTTTCTCAAATGTCCTTGAGGAGTAGGAAAAAAATGAGGTTCATATCCCCGATTTATAGGAAAAGTCGAGGATATTGCCTTGTTCGCACCCATTATATTTATCGTGAAACAAATCTGGAGTTGATTCGCAAAGATACTCCATCTTCTGATAAATCTAATTTTAATGGTTGGGGATTATTTTTTAATTGCTCATTGCCATCTATCCATAAAAGAAACAAAAAATATTTATTCATTACCTGCTTTAAAATATTAATTCTTTGTTGTGTCGGTGGATGGCTGCTAATTTCTGTGTAGTCTGAAGGTAAACGCGAAAACAGGTTTAAGACTCGCAAACCCCCATTTATATCATAACCAGCCTTAATCATATACGTGTAACCAATTTCATCGGCTCGAAATTCATGCTGGCGACTTAATGCTTGCATGGTTCTATCAAATCCTTGTTTTTTCTGGATAATAATTCGTTGTTTGATGACATCTTTTGTAGCAGGTGATATGGGAGTTTTCGATTTTCTCCGTTCTTGTGCAATCCAATTGTTATATTCTGCTTCTGCTTCTTTGAGTAATCTTTCTTTTAAACTAGCTTCGGCTTCTTCTTGCTGTGCTGAATGGCGTTGTGTATGGTGGGCTAATTCATGACTGATAATAAAAGCTAAGGCTGCATCATCACCATGTATTTGGTCTAGCAAGCCTTTGTAAATTACAATTTTATTTAACTCACCAGCGTAGGCATTGATATTATATTCATCAGTGATTTGTAAGCGCCAGGGATGGTCATCAAGTCCATTAGCACGAATTACTCTTTCTGCTACGCTGTAAACCCATTGTAAATTAGTCTTTTTAGGTTGTACTAGTGGGAGAGAGGTAGAAGAGTTTGTAGTAGTTGACAGTGATGGTAATGGACTTACTGCTTGCGCGAAACTTGGTGTATTTAAGTTTAGTAAAAAGCTGCTACCAAGACCTAATGTGGTGAAAACGATGTTGCGAATGTATGAGGATGCCATAATCGTAAACGCCTATTTGCTTTGTTTGAATCCCTTCATATAAAAATACGAATTTATTTACGTGCAATTACGCAGGTTATAAAAGATTTGTTTTGATTCTACTGAAGAATAATGTGATGCTTTTTGAGAATGTATGACGGCTAAAATAAACAAGTGTGACGGAATAAATTGCGATCGCACACCAGCACCAACAGATAAAAACAGCAGATTCGTTGATATCATGCGATTGCACCGCACCGATAAAATCTACTGTTGCTATACTAATATATTTTTATACAGACAAATTTACTACTAACAGATAATATTCTTCAATTCTCATTTTTAACTTTTTGTACAACCAATGTTCTAGACACTATGTCATGCATGGCTTGTTTTTTTGTAGTGAAAAACATTGTGATAAAGCTAACTCCCAAAACAAAACTTAAGATAATTTTGCAACAAATTCTCAAACTTGCTTTTGTAAACGAGAGTCGATCGCCATTTATGTCTGTAACAAAAATCCCCATTGATTGTTTACCAATAGTTGCCTGTTTAGGGGAAATTTCCATCAGCGTATAGTAAAGCCAAGAAATTGTAAAGAACAACCCATACGCGAGATATTCAGGAATATCGTCAGGAATCTTGTCAGTTGTGATGAATAAGCTGTAAATTATAGCAAAAATGAATGCGGTTACAATGGTAATTATATAATTATTATGTCAAATAAATGGGCAAAAAATCGCTTGCTTAAACTCGCAGGTGTATAATTACTTTGCATTTCAGAAATCCTCTTTTTCTCCAAAAGGTAGAGCGATCGCAAATACTTTATCTATTTATTTGGCGATGACTTCTACTGATGAACCCTTTCACAAGAGAATACGAATTTCTTTCAATGTAATTACGCAGTTGGTAAAAAATTTTTTAAGGTTGGGTAGTCGTGTTAGCGCAACGCACCGTTTCAAGATGATTAGTTGCGGCGATCGCAAGTTTTGTGAGCAATGCAAAATTAAACGCTTTTACGTCTGAATCCAGTCTTCAATCTCTCAACCTTCGATTTTCTCGAAATCTCTCCGATTGTTAGTTACAAGAACCAAATTGTTAGCGATCGCAATTCCATTTACCAGTTTAGAAAATCGCCTTCCTCGCACCAACTCGGCGATCGCATTTGTTATACCAATTTATCAAAACAAGGTAACAGAAGCGCGATCCCGCCAGCTTTCCGTAGGAATCGCTCTCCAATCTCACCAAACCATCGCAGCGCAGCAAATCATCAAAGATAATCGAGAAAAATCCCATCCCATAAAGGTATTTCAAATTGCGAATTGCGAATTACGAATTGCGAATTGTTTTGATGTTGTCACACAAATGTTTATCTTCTGCGCTGACATCGCGGTTATTTTGCAGGTAGTAGTCTATCAAGCCACACCCCCGCACCAGCAAATTATCTAAATCGAAATTCCACAAAGTTATCTTACTGTCAAATGATACAGAAGCAAGGGTTTTGCCATCTGGGCTAAAGCTGAGGTGGCGAACACCGAATGTATGCCCAATAAGGGTTTTAATTTCTCTACCACTGTTGACATCCCACAGTTTCACCGTTTTGTCATCTGATGCAGAAGCAAGGGTTTTGCCATCTGGGCTAAAGCTGACGCTACTAACAGGGAGTGTATGCCCAATAAGGGTTTTAATTTCTCTACCACTGTTGACATCCCACAGTTTCACCGTTTTGTCATCTGATGCAGAAGCAAGGGTTTTGCCATCTGGGCTAAAGCTGACGCTACTAACAGGGAGTGTATGCCCAATAAGGGTTTTAATTTCTCTACCACTGTTGACATCCCACAGTTTCACCATATTCACCGTATTCTCACTAGATTCAGAAGCAAAGGTTTTGCCATCTGGGCTAAAGCTGTCGCTACTAACAGAGGGTGTATGCCTGAGGGTTTTAATTTCTCTACCACTGTTGACATCCCACAGTTTCACCATATTCCCCAGATTATCATCACTAGATTTAGAAGCAAAGGTTTTGCCATCTGGGCTAAAGCTGACGCTACTAACATGGAGTGTATGCCTGAGGGTTTTAATTTCTCTACCACTGTTGACATCCCACAGTTTCACCGTTTTGTCACTAGATGCAGAAGCAAGGGTTTTGCCATCTGGGCTAAAGCTGACGCTACTAACAAAGTCTGTATGCCCAAGAAGTGTTTTAATTTCTCTACCACTGTTGATATTCCACAGTTTCACCGTTTTGTCACTAGATGCAGAAGCAAGGGTTTTGCCATCTGGGCTAAAGCTGACGCTTGTAACATAGGATGTATGCCCAATAAGAGTTTTAATCTCTCTACCACTGTTGACATCCCACAGTTTAACCGTATTCTCACTAGATGCAGAAGCAAAGGTTTTGCCATTTGGGCTAAAGCTGTCGCTACTAACAGAGAGTGTATATCCATTAAGAGTTTTAATTTCTCTACCAATGTTGACATCCCACAGTTTCACCGTTTTGTCAAATGATGCAGAAGCAAGGGTTTTGCCATCTGGGCTAAAGCTGACGCTTGTAACATAGGATGTATGCCTGAGGGTTTTAATTTCTCTACCACTGTTGACATCCCATAGTTTCACCGTATTGTCTACTGATGCAGAAGCAAGGGTTTTGCCATCTGGGCTAAAGCTGACGCTACTAACACGGAGTGTATGCCTGAGGGTTTTAATTTCTCTACCAGTATTGAGATCCCACAGTTTCACTGTTTTGTCATTTGATGCAGAAGCAAGGGTTTTGCCATCTGGGCTAAAGCTGACGCTACTAACAGAGTCTGTATGCCTAAGGGTTTTAATTTCTCTACCACTGTTGACATCCCACAGTTTCACCGTTTCACTAGATGCAGAAGCAAGGGTTTTGCCATCTGGGCTAAAGCTGACGCTACTAACAGAGTCTGTATGCCTAAGGGTTTTAATTTCTCTACCACTGTTGACATCCCACAGTTTCACCGTTTCACTAGATGCAGAAGCAAGGGTTTTGCCATCTGGGCTAAAGCTGACGCTACTAACAGAGTCTGTATGCCTAAGGGTTTTAATTTCTCTACCACTGTTGACATCCCACAGTTTCACCGTTTCACTAGATGCAGAAGCAAGGGTTTTGCCATCTGGGCTAAAGCTGACGCTACTAACAGAGTCTGTATGCCTAAGGGTTTTAATTTCTCTACCACTGTTGACATCCCACAGTTTCACCGTTTTGTCATTTGATGCAGAAGCAAGGGTTTTGCCATCTGGACTAAAGCTGACGCTTAGAACAACGGATCTATGCCCAAGAAGTGTTTTAATTTCTCTACCACTGTTGACATCCCACAGTTTCACCGTTTTGTCATTTGATGCAGAAGCAAGGGTTTTGCCATCTGGACTAAAGCTGACGCTGTAAACAGAGTCTGTATGCCTTTTAAGGGTTTTAACGTTAAACCGATAGACTACCTCCCGCAATGTAGATATAGCCTGCATTCGATTTTCTGCTGTTATCCAAGGTTTCCAAAAACTTTTGAGTAGTTTTCCTGCTTTGATAATTTCTGTTAACGCCTCCTCTTGGCGATTTTGTTCAAAATCTTTTTCTGAACTTAAACTTAATTGACTCACTTCTGAATTAATTCTGCGAATCTCACTTACCCCAGCAAATCCTGAAATCACCACCAAACCACAAGCCAACCCAGCAATAACACTCCTCCGCAACCTCTCCTTCTGCTTCCTCTCCCTCTCCCGCAACCCCACACTCTTCTCAATAAACCATCGCTGCGGTTTACTCACCTCCCCACCCCGTTGCTGCAACCAATCCTCCGCAACAGCCAAAGTCGCACCCCGCAACAAAGCCCCCTCATCCTTACTACTATCCACCCATTGCTGCAACGCCACCATCAACCCCTGTTGCCAAATGCGAAACTTGCGGTTCTCCTGCATCCATCCCCGCAACCGTGCCCAATGGCGAATCAAAGCCTCATGGACGACTTCCACCGTTTCCTCATTCCTCAACTCATCCCAGTTCGTCACCACCAACCGCTTGTCAGCCAAGCGCGTCACCAAATCCCAATTATCTCCCCCCACTTCCTCACTCGTCGCCAACTTCCGAGTATCTTCCGTACCTTCTCCCGGTTGCACTAACTGAATAAACACCTGTTGGGCTGTTTCCCGTTCGCACTCGCTCAAGTCTGCATAAACCATCTCTGCATAATTCGCCAGCGCTTGCTCCACCCCGCCAATTTTCTTATATGCTTGATGGGTCAACCTTCCCGCATATTGTTGCTTCCACAACTGAGTCAGGGTAAATTCCAACAACGGCAAACGCCCATCCCCATCTTGGATATCATCAATTATGGTATTACACAAACCCTCGTCAAACTCAAAACCCAATTGTCTCGCGGGGAGTGCGATCGCTGCTTCCAACTCCTCCCGATTCATCCGCACCACAGGTTCTAGTTGATACTGTTGTAGCGATCGCCCAAAAGGCTCATAATCATCCAACGCCCTAGATAAAAAATCTGCCCGTAAGGTCAGTAATAAAGTAAAAAATGGTGCATTGTTAACCGCTTGTAGCAAACCATCCAAGAAAATTTTGCGTTCCTCTGCATCCGTACACAGAGTATAAATTTCCTCAAATTGGTCAGCAATCAACAAAATCCGCTTCCCCTCTCCTGGGAGGAGAGGGGCTAGGGGTGAGGTAATAAACCCTTCTAAACTTGTCGAATCGCGCTGTAAATTGACATCCAATTCCAACTCAGCCAAACGTCGCTCATTTTCTGGTAAATTTAACGCCGAAACCAACGCTACAGCCAAAGCAGCAAAGGGATTTTTACCCGGACGAAACGATAAAATCAACCAATTATTAACAGTATCCCCACGCAATTGCGGAATTAACCCAGCAAACACCAGCGAAGATTTCCCACTACCCGAAGCACCAATTACAGCCACCAAAGGTCTACTATTAACAGCAGTAACTAGACTCGCGGTTGCTTTATTTCTCCCAAAAAAATACTCAGCATTCTCTTCCTTAAACGCACTCAAACCTTGATAGGGACAAAAAGAAATTATCCCCAAACTTTGCCAAGTTGGTGGTATTTCCGTCTGATTTTGAACAATTACCGGAAGCCAACTAGCACAGGGAAATTCTGACTCTAGTTGTTGTAATTCCAACCGTGCATTTTTCACCGAAATATACAAAGACTTTCCACCAGTAAAGTCTTGCAGAAAATACTTCAAAAACTCCTGTGCGACTATATCCGGTACAGGTTCCCGCATCACAATTACTTGGGGAATATGCAATTGTTCCAACTCATAAGCAATCCCCAAACCATCGCAAGAATTAAAAAATGCAATTTGCAAACGTCTTTGAATTGCAACTTGCAAAGCATCCCGCAATTCTGCGATCGTCAAACTGTCGTGATGATTTATATCAATGATCCCCTGGGTTTTCTCCGTTCGAGAATGTCCAGAGAAAAACAACATATCCCAACCCAAATCATCTTGCAGATAATGATTTAAGTCCTCCCGTGATGGTTGTTGTAATAAGACAATTTCCGCAGCATCACCACAAAAATTATGTAGCAGCTTTTTATCAGCTTCAATATCAATCTTTAAGCTATCCCCCAAAATAATTAAAATTCTAATTTTTTCTCGATATGCTCGTTCTCCCCGTTCAGCATTTGGCGAACTTAAAGCCACCTCTACCAGAGGAAAATTAATTAAAACATCCCACAAATGCCAAGGTAGTTGACGTAATTCATGACAAGAAGTCGTAATTATGATTCTGATTTCATCTTTGGGATTTAGTTCTTGTAAAAAATTGACGATAGAGGTAAAAGATGGTACATTCAGCCATTGATTAAAACTAGCAAGTAAGTTGATAGATTCTCTCGTACATTCTTGTTTTAAAGACTCCAGATTAACCCGACGACTTCCCCCAGATTTAACCCTAAATTGACTATGTTGACTGCAATATATTTCGTGCCAGTTATTTAATAATTGCGGAATATTAATATTTTCCGGTAACTTAGCTGTGGTGGTTCGATAAGCGCGTTGTCCTTCATTAGCTATTTCTAAATTGACTTGAAACCCTGATTCAAAATTGCCATCAAATTTGAGAATAACCAGCTTTTTCATAGGTGATGCAATCTAAATTATTGAATTCTTAAAAATATATGTAGGGTGTGTTATGACGAATGTCCGTAATGCACCAAAAAGACATATTTAGGTGCGTTATTAACGCACCATACAAAATCATACAACAAAATCCTGAGTCACTTTCGACTCACCTAAAATTATCTCAACACAAAATTCCTCATTTAATTCTGCACTTAATGCAATCTCCACCCAATCATCATTCTGTCGAGAAGTAACAGCATCTACTTCTTGACCATTTTCATCAGTAACAACCAATTTTAATCCTGGAGGTAAAGAAACACTTTTTTCTCGGTCAGGATGAACTTGTACAATAATATCTATTTCATCCTGATTTTGATTTTTTACATCAGTTATCTCTTTATTTTTAGGATTTAACTTGATAATCAAAACTACAGATGTACCATTCAATCGCAAACCCATATCAACTTTTTTGCACTTCGTAACGCTAAAATTTCTCGCAAATCTAAAACTCAGTTCTCGTGAATTAAATATTTCTTCCACGTTTAACCAACCTTCTGTAATTACTCCCTCTAACCATTGTCGAATATTGACTTTTACAGCTTGTTCTTTCGCTGTTAAATAATCCAGTAAATTATCTACAGATTGCAACTGAATTAAAGGAACTTTCGCTAGTGTTTGAGTTGTAAAACCTAAAATTCTTGCTTCTTTTAAAGATTGGTTAAACTGTACCGCAACATAAGCAATTCTATCTGACCTCACTTCGTTGGGAATTTCCAAATATTCCGCATCTGGTAATACCGGACGACATTCGATTTTACCAATATTTTTCACTTCCAAATCAGCCAAATTAATTAAACTTAGCATCCACGGATTACTATTATCTGCATTTGAACCCTTAGTTTCAAACCCCATACAATCAAGATAATAATTGACCGCATACACAGCTAAAGTATTGAGATATATTTTTTTCCCATCCTCAATATTTGATATTCCTTGTTTGCGTTGATTAGCTCTTTCATGAGCTTCTATACTGAGAGGAATTGTAAAAGATGTTTGTTCGTGCTTAGTGTTCATGATTTTCATTGAATATGGTTGTGCAAGTGTGATTTTTTGTTAGTAGTAAATTCAATTAATTAGTGAATTACTGTAAATATCTACGAAAATAATCGAGAATATTACGCTTTTTAGCACTGCGTTGATATAGTTCGGAAAGCCTGGGAATTGGATGACCTAATTGTTTTGATATCTCTTCCCAACTTTTTTCATCAAAGCGCATCAATATCACTTTCTGTAAATTAGCGTTTTTATCTTCGCCAATATAATAATTCTGCAAAATCTCCTCTGGGTCATTTCTTACGAAGTCTTTGACTGCTGAAACTTCAATTTCATCACCATTAATCGGAATATTTTTATCTTTGCGTTCGTTGGCAAGTTCAAATATTTTTTTATCCGCTCTGGATAATTCTTTACTAATAGGTTTATCCGAGTTATTTTTACAATCATCTAATTTATCAAGGGATAATATTTTGGAGTTTTGGGTTTTATGTTTATTTAAAACATCATGAAATCGCCAATCAAATACTTTATTTACCCAAGCCATAACGGGATGTTCTGGATGATAATCTTCAATTTTCTTGCAAATCTCTAGATAAGTATTTGCTGCTGCTTCGCTATACATATCTTCAAAATTAGGTAAATGTCGATATTTGGAAAACTTTTTTAACTTCCCAGAACTTTGAATTTTGGCAATCAATTTATTGAGAATTTTCCTTCGCTCTGCACTTTTTTGGGGATAGTTTTGTGCTGCGTAGACTAGCTGACGCAACTGTAAATCTAAATTATCATCCATCGAAATTTCCTGCTGCACCTCGAATACTTGGTATTTTGTTGTCATCATAGATACATAGAATACTGTAGGGTAAATGGTTGTTTGAGCTTTGGGAAATTTGCGCCTTCGACGGGAGCAACGCAACACCACGTGGTGAAATATCTCAGGTAGCGAGCTTTTCGCGGGAATATATTCGACTTTTATCGATGCATGGTAATTCCTCCCCAACCTCTTTAAACCCTTCTACGAAGGAGATGGGAAGCTTTTACGCAGTTTTTGGGAAAATATTTGAAAATTATTTTTGTAGTACGAGGTTACAGAAGCAAGAGCGATCGCGAAGTGTGCCGTAGGTATCGCTGACATCCTTCCAGTCCCCACTGTCAAGCTAACCATTAAGTTAAAATAGGAAGCAGAGCAAATATTGTGTATTATCTACCTTGAAATAGCCTAAATGCTCACATAGTAAACTTATATGGCAAAAGATAGATTTCATAATATTGTCAGAAACGCTTTAGAAAAAGACGGTTGGAATATTACAGCTGACCCCTACGAAATTAATGTCGATGATGTGGATTTTGAGATTGATTTAGCCGCAGAGCAACTTTTAGGAGCAGAGAGAGAAGGACGAAAAATAGCGGTAGAAATTAAAAGTTTTATTAGTCCATCGAATGTTTCCGAATTTCATACTGCTTTGGAACAATTTTTAAATTATCGAGATGCTTTAGATAAAATTGAACCCGATCGCCTACTTTATTTAGCCGTAAGATTGCCTGTTTATGAAACTTTTTTTCAACGAAAATTTATTATATCGGCAGTTGAAAAATATCAATTACGATTGGTGATTTACGATGTAGAGCAGGAGGTTATTAGTCAATGGCTGTAGAACAATATCGACAATATATTAAACACCTTCTTTCCGAACGGCAAAAGCGAGCTTCAATGTCACGAAAATATGAAGAGTATGAGGTGCAAACAATTTTTGACGGACAACAAGACCATTATCAATTACTTTATGTCGGTTGGAGAGGAAATAAACGGGATTTTGGTTGCATTTTACATCTTGATATTAAAGATGGGAAAATTTGGATTCAACATGATGGTACTGAAATTGGAATTGCTAATCAATTAGTGGAAATGGGAGTACCCAAGCAAGATATTATTTTGGCATTTCATGAACCGTATATACGTCAGTTTACTGAGTTTGGCAGTTGAAAAATACAATTATATAATTTAACCTGTACTGTAAAGCGATAACTTCGTTGACCTGAGCCGCAAAGCGACACGCTCCGCGTTTACGCAGTATAGCGAAGCTAACACTAACACATCTCACAAAACTTTGCCCATAGCTTTTTTATTCATTACTTGCTAACCCACAGCAAAATCTGTAAACTGTCTTTTATAAGGTGAATGAAATCCGATAACAATGTCTTGTTTTGGAACTCCCATTAAAACTAGCTCTTCCGCAATATTTATCTCGGTTCCATTCCACTGAATCCAAATTTTTTCATTCTTGATATCAATGTGTATTGAACAACCATACACACGACGTTTATTTTCCCAGCCTACATTAACAAGTTGATAATGGTCGCGTACAGTATCAAATATTTTTTCTACTTCTACATCGCCATAAGAAGGTTTATAACTACCATGTTTTCTCAAAAGTTGCTGAATGTATTCCCTATATTTTTCTAACTTATCCATCTTACTATTTCCTCATTTTCAGTATCGTAAATCACTAGTTTTAATTGAAATTCTTGAATTTGAAGCTGTAGAAACGGAAGCGTAAAAAAATCATTATAAGTTTCTGCATCAACTGCTAAATATAGGTTACGTTCTGGTTCTTTTTCCCTAAGAGCAGTACGATAGTTAAGGAATTGTCCGAGAGCAAGATGAAAATCAGTGATAGCTGATGGATTTAGAAAACTTTTGATTTCAACAGCGATTTTTTCTCCTTCCTTTTCTGCTGCAAGTAACTTCTCTGCTCCCAAATCGATACGCATCTGAACTTGACCAAAATCAATATACAGAGGGTCGTTTGTAATATTCCACCCGTCTTTTTCCAAAGCTAATCTCACAATATCGTGAAATTTATCCTTTGCTGACATAACTTAATTTATTCATCTGGGAGTATTACCATTCTACCTCATAGTTAAGGTGTGCAAAGTACTATTGGCTTCTACCCAACTTACTAAGCGATGTCTACGACGGGCTACGCCTAGGCACCTCACAAAACCGTACCAATCACACTTTTAATTTAACCCGCGTCGTAAACGCGATCGCACATTTGTTAATCAAAATATAGATCGCGATTACTCATCTCTTGTCGTATTTGATTTTTGGCAAAGAACAATTAATTTTTCCTTAATTTTCCCTTAAGTTTGTCTGGCATTCTAACCTTGTTTCTTTAAAGAAAGAAGAGGATGTTCTTGGTATATCAAATGATGTGCCAGATATAGAGTATAATTCTTTTTTAAATGAATCAGGAAATGTTTTTTTTAAATTTTCATCGTAATTAGCATATTTACTATTGGCTGCTAATTTTAATTGCTGGAAAGTTAAATTTTTAGTAGATACAAAATTTGTCTTCATTAAATCAGCATTAGTTAAATTGGTGTTAGTTAAATCCGCATTATCTAAATTAGTATTAGTTAAATCTACATTAGTTAAATTAGCTTCTCTTAATTTTGCATTGGTTAAATTGGCTTCTCTTAAATCTACATTTCTCAAGTCTACATTTCTTAAATCAGCGTTAGTTAAATTAGTATTTCTTAAATTAGCTTCGCTTAAATTGGCATTCCTTAAATCAGCATTAGTTAAATTAGCCTCTCTTAAATCTGAATTTCTCAAGTCAGTATTAGCAAGCTTTGCATTAGTGAGATTAGAGTTTTGAAGTTTTGCATTTCTCAGATTAGAATTTGGAGCGATTAAATATTTATTTACGTTGGAAGATGACAAAATGTCTTGGTAATTATTGGGAAATTTTGTCTGATTTGAGTATATAATATGATTAATTTTTGCATTTTGTAAATTTGCATTTGTTAGGTCTGCATCTATTAAGTTAGCGCAAGTTACATTAGCCCCGCTAAGGTTTGATTCTCGCAATATTGCTTTTGTTAAGTTAGCTTGGGTTAAATCCGCGTCCACTAGGTTGGTATTACTAAGATTAGCACGCACAAGATTTGCTCTTTCCAGTTGTGTGTCTTTCATCTTTGCACTACTAAAATTAGTTCTACTCAGAGTAGCATCTAGGAAAGTTGACTTACGCAGATCGCTTCTTTGAAATTGTACATCTTTCATCTGTAACCCATCAAAATTGATAAAGCTAAGGTTCTCGCCAGCAAATACATATTTGGAAAAATCATGCTTTTCTCTTGCGAGATATATAATTGCTTCTATTCTTTTTGGATTAGAATTTTGTCCTTGTGTAGCTTTTAACGTTTGTATATTTTTTTCTATCAAAGCATTTTTTTGAGCCTCTGATGTTGAAGAAATAATCGAACTCGCCAATGCATACACCAAAAGTAACAATATGAATAGCAACATTAATGTAAGTGGACCTATGAACACACTACTTAGCATTAATCTCAATATGCTAAATTTCCCTTGACGGATACTTTCTTGAATAAATATTTGCGCGTTACTTGATAAGCTAATATTTCCCTTTTGATTTTTGATAAAAATTTTAGCATTCTTTAAAGCTGTACCTCTTAATAAATAATCCCTACGTTTTTTATTCTCTACCCATTCTTTTGCTGCTGCTTCTATTTTCAACTTTTGCTTTATTCCTTCCCGATTATCATCCATCCACCCCCGCAACCGTCCCCAATTCCGAATCAAAGCCTCATGCACAACCTCCACCGTATCCTCAACCAACTGATTCCGGTTCGTCACCAACAAACGCTCATTAGCCAACAACGTCACCAAATCCCAATAATCCCCCACCTCATCACGAGTCGCCAACCTGCGGGTATCTTCCGTACCTTCCCCCGGTTGCACCAACTGAATAAACAGCCGTTGCGCTCTTTTTTGTTGCGTCTCACTCAACCCAGCATAAACAACATCTGCATGATTTTTTAAAGCCTGCGTCACCCCACCAATTTCTGTATAAGCTTGATGCGTCAACAATCCCGGACGTTGTTTTCCCCACAATTGCGTCAAAGCAAACTGCTGTAACGGTAAACTACCCTCCCCCGAACCCACATCATCAATCAACTTATTAACCAAACCTTCCTCCAATTCCACAGAAAACCTTGCCGCAGGTTGAATAATTGCCCTTTCTAATTCCTTACGGCTCATCGGCGCAAGCAAGGAAGGGGGATAATCTTGTAAAGCCTTGCCCAAAGGTTGGTAAGACATGGCTTTACCTAAAAAATCAGCCCTTAAGGTAATCAGCAAAGTAAACCAAGGGGTATGATTAACAGCATTCAGCAAGCTATCAATAAAAATTTGACGCTCTTGAGCATTTGGGCAAAGGGTGTAAACTTCCTCGAATTGGTCAATAACTAGCAGAAGATGAGTAGGGGATAGGGTGTGAAGAATATCTGCAATAATTTTTTGTAGACCAGATATATCGCGTTTTAAGTCAATTTCTAGCTCTAATTCCTGTCTACGTTGTAAAATTTGAGCATCTGACGAAGTGAGCAATTCCGCCGCTATTCCCCTGAATTCTTCCAAGGCTATAGCCAAAGACTCAAAAGGGTTCTTACCCGGACGAAAAGAAATAATTTGCCATTGGCGATGCTCCTGGAGGGAGCTGCCCATAGAGCGATCGCAGTCTGAACCACCATTATCCCCTACAATATTATTCTGCCGCAGTTGGGGAATTAACCCAGCAAACACCACCGAAGATTTACCACTACCAGAAGCACCAATTACTGCAACCAAAGGTTTACTGGTAACATCAATTACCAATTGCTCAACAAACGCCTCTCGTCCAAAGAAATTTTCCGCATCTTCTTCCCGAAATGCCATTAAACCCCGATATGGGCTGCGAGTAATGCCCAAACTTTGCCATGTTGGCGGCACTTCTAACTGATTTTGGACAATTACAGGAAGCCAACTGGCGCAGGGAAATTGTGACTCAAGCCTCTGTAATTGTTGTCTTGCATATCCCACAGAAATACACAAGGAACTGCCGCCTGTAAATGATTTTAAAAAATGCTTTAAAAACTCCTGTGCTACTTTATCGGGAACAGGTTCGCGCATGACAATTACTTGCGGAATCTGCAAACTTTCTAACTCTAAGGCTATTCCCAAACCATCACAAGAATTAAAAATTGCTAATTGCAATCTTTTGGCGATCGCTGGAAGCAAAGTATCTCTCAATTCTGCCATCGTTAAACTATCATGATGATTGAGAAATATTCGCCCCTGTGTCCCCTGGGTTTGAGAATGTCCGGAGAAAAACAACATATCCCAACCAATTTCATCTTGTAAATAATTATTTAGTTGCTGCCGCAATGGTTCTACAAGGGTGACTATTTCCGCATCACCACAATATTTTTGTAGTAGTTGTTCATCCGCTTTAACATTTATTTCCGTACTATCACCCAGAATAATTAAAATTCTAATCTTTTCTCTAAATGGTCGTTCTCTGCGTTCACCATCCGGCGCACTTAAAGCAACTTCAAAAGGTGTAATACGGAAATAAGGTATAGCATAAAATCCATTCCACAAATGCCAAGGTAGTTTACGTAGTTCTTGACAATCTGTACTAAGAATTACCCTAATTTCATCTTCCCTATCCCAATCTTGTTGATATAGGCAATTTTTAATAGGATTAAAAGATTGTGATTGTAACCATGAATTAAAAGAATTAAGTAAGCTTTGCGATCGCTCATCGCATTTTTGTTTCAAATCATCAATATTTACATTCCTAGCGCCAAGTTTTTTAATCCGAGTTTGTCCATCCAAACTGCGGTAAATATCACGCCAACTTTGAAAACATTGAATAATCTCAAGAGCTTGAGGTAGTTCTCCCCTGATTCTCAAGTCAGGACGTTTTCCCTCTTCGCCCACTTCTAAAGTTACTTTATATCCTTTAGAAAACTCACCATCAAATTGAAGGATAACTAACTTTTTCATAGTCGATGCAAACAGATTGACTTTTTTGGATTAATGGGTTGAAAAGAAACGCAGAGATTATTGGTATTTTATTACACAAGCAGTCAAATCTGACTTTTGATTCTTCTGAAGGGACATGATGATTTTGCTCCCAGATACTTCAAATTCTTATACGCATAAGGTGGGGAGTTTTTACGCATGGTAATAATTTTGAGCAGAACTTTTCACAGATATTGGAGAACCTGATAATCTGCAAAGGAGTACAACTTCCACGATAACGAAGCGAGCGTAAGATTGTTAGAGTGCAAATGCTTTTGGCATTAATGAGATTTTTCCTTTAGTACTATAAGTGTTTACAAGCTGCTCTAAGGATTCAACAGCATTGTCCTGAAGGATGAAATAGTTTGCTTGGTTACTGACAATCAGCGATAGCTCAGTTGCCCATTGCTCATAGTTGGAACTACCAATAATACCAATAGAAGACTGAATATAGTTAACAAGAATGCTGTTATTGAGACCAAAGCCACCTTCACCCCAGATGCAAGCACATTGCAGCAAATACTCATAGTCTGCGAATACTTGAAACTGGGGGTTCCATCTAGGTGCATTGCTTCGGTAGTGGACGAAACCATTGCTGTCGAATATCTCTTGTTGCCATAGAAGCTGCTGTAAGGAGCAGCAATTGCTAGGCGAAACAAACGGCTTGCCTTGGCGAACAACACTACCATTACGGATGACATCGCGGCGGCGCTGCTGTCTTGCCATGCTGTATCGGATATTGGGATGTTGTTCAAAGTACTGCCGCATTGAGGCAACGAATTCAGGAGCTATGCTGTTGTCATCGTCCAGGTATGAAACAATGTCACCACCAGCTGCATCTAGTCCCAGGTTTCGAGCGTAGCACAAGCCAAAACCACTGCTCGGTTCAGGGTGTTCCATTTCAATGTAACTGATGGGAAAATCAGCTCTTGCCTTAATGCTGTTGATGATATCTTTGGTATCAGCATTAGCGCCATCATTGATGACGATCCACTCGAAATTGCGGTCAGTTTGGCTTTGAATGCTTGGTAATGCAGTAGACTTATCCTTAATATAAATAACATGGGATAATAAAAAGCTGGAGTAAAAATT
>NZ_JAVRCA010000075.1:0-31251 GCF_034530995.1 Nostoc sp. DedQUE04
AATACAAGCCGATGTATTAACAAGGCCGCGGCCGCATTCACAATACAAGCCGATGTATTAACAAGGCCGCGGCCGCATTCACAATACAAGCCGATGTATTAACAAGGCCGCGGCCGCATTCACAATACAAGCCGATGTATTAACAAGGCCGCGGCCGCATTCACAATACAAGCCAATGTATTAACAAGGCCGCCGATGTATTAACAATAGACCTCTTGCAAAAAGCAATGAAAGCAAGAGGTCTAATAACCAATCTTTTGTCTTGACGGCGATTCATCGCGTTTCTTGCCTTAACCCTATTCCTTTTTTACTTACTCGAATCATTACGTTTGTTATCATCAGCATTCTGCTTGATAATTACAGATGAATGTTGATGAGCGTTCGTCGTTCGCGCAGCGTCTCCGACTGGAGTTGGCATCGCTCTTGATTGTCCATCTTCGTTTCCATCTGGGGATGGCGGTTGGGAAGGTTTAGCAGGTTTTTTCTTCAAGAAGCGTTCTTCCAAAGTCTTGATGATTACGTACAGGACTGGAACAATCAGCAAACTCAAAATCGTTGCTACGAGTAGCCCGCCAAATAAGGCTGTTCCTAACGACCAACGCGAGGCAGAACCGGCTCCGGTGGCAATTACCAGGGGGAAAAATCCCAGCAAGGAAGCGCTTGAAGTCATCACAATTGGACGAAATCTTTCTTGCGCTGCGGTTACGGCTGCTTGTCGAATTGTCATACCTTGTTCAAGACCTTGATTGGCAAACTCGACGATCAAAATCGCGTTCTTTGACGCTAATCCAATCAGCATCACTAACGCCACGTTTGCGTAGACATCATTCACCAAACCGCGCAAAGATAAGGCACTTAATGCGCCTAACAACGCTAACGGTACAGTTAACAAAATAATCGCCGGATCGATATAACTTTCATACTGAGCAGCCAGCGTCAGAAACACCATAATGATCCCGAAGCCAAAAATCAAAATCCCCAAGTTACCTGCACTTAATTCTTCGCGGGCAGTTCCAATCCAATCACTGCCAACACCTGGTGTTGCTGCTTCAGCCACCGCTTGTTGCATTGCTTGAATCGCCTGTCCACTACTGTAGCCCGATGCTTCTCTACCTTGTAAATCGATCGCGCGGAAGCCGTTGTAATGGGAAATTACTGATGGGCCTGTAGTAGGTGTGATTTTTGCGACCTCACTCAATGGAACCATTTGGTTATTTGCCGATCGCACATAAAGCCGCTGAATATCATCTGGCGATCGCCGATAGTTGGCATCTGCTTGAACATACACGCGGTAGCTACGCTGTCCCAATGTAAAATCGTTAACATACTGGGAGCCAATTGCAGCTCCAAGTGTGTTCACAGCTTGTTGAAAATCGATGTTAAGTGCTTCTAAACGAGTGCGATCGAAGTCAATTTGAAACTGTGGTGTACTAGCAGTAAACTGGGTAAAAACGCCGCCTTTGAGCGCTGGTTTTTGATTTGCTTGGGCTAGCACCGCTTGAGCATTCGCAAAAAAATCATTGATTGTTAATCTTCCGTTGGTACGGTCTTCTAGCTGTAACTCAAATCCCCCTAACGTACTAAAGCCTTGAATTGGTGGGGGACTGACTGCGGTGATAATAGCTTCTGGAATCGTTGCAAATTCTTTATTGATTCGGGCTAAAATTCCAGAGGCAGTTTGATCGGGTTGAGTGCGCTCCTCCCACGGCTTGAGTTTTGCAAAGAAGACACCGCGATTTGAGCCACTACCGGCAAAGCCAAATCCCGAAGTGGCGAAAACGTTACTCACCTCTGGTTCTTTTTCGAGAATTTGTTCGAGTTTGGTAATTACTTGGTCGGTATAGTTGAGAGCAACTCCATCTGGCCCTTGAATAATACCTAAGACAATTCCCTGGTCTTCACTCGGAACAAATCCGGTGGGAACATGGGTAAACATAAAATAAGTTGCAGCTAAACCAACCACAAATAATCCGATTACCGCATAGCGAACGCGAATTAGAAAATTCACGATCGCTAAATACTTGTCAATAATCCATTGTAAAATTTGATTGAAACGACCAAAAAACCAGCCAAGCGGGCCGCGTGCAGGTCGAGGCGGGCGGAGCAAAATTGCCGATATACTCGGACTAAAGGAAAGAGCATTAAACGTTGAGATGGCGATTGAAAAAGCAATAATCAACGCGAACTGTTGATACATCTTTCCTGTCGAACCTGGGAAAAATGCCACCGGGATAAACACCGCCATCAATACCAACGACGTTGAAACTACCGCTCCGGTAAGTTCATCCATTGCCTCGACTGATGCTTGCAGTGGTCGCATTCCCTGTTCAACTTTGCGGGCGATCGCTTCAACAACGATAATCGCATCATCTACAACTAATCCTGTTGCCAAAATTAAGCCGAATAACGTCAAATTATTCAACGAAAATTTAAATATATAAGCGAATGTTAACGCCCCAATCAGTGAAACAGGAATGGAAACCAGGGGAATAATTGTGGCTCGCCAGTTTTGCAGAAACAGAAAAATCACCAGTACGACAAGAGCGATCGCTTCAACTAGTGTTTTCAATACTTCTTCGAGTGACGCTTGCACAAATCCCACGGTATCGTAGACAATCTGAGCTTTTAAACCTGGTGGAAAGTCTTTCATCAACTCATTCATCTGAGCCTGAACATTTTTCGCCACATCCAGGGCGTTACTACCAGGTAACTGATAAATTGCTATCCCAATCGACGGCTTACCATTATTTCTGGCATTGCTGCTGTAAGTCTCCGAGCCAAGTTCTGCACGACCTACATCTTGAAGTTTAATTAAACTGCCATTACTTCCGGCTTGAATAACGAGATTTTCAAACTCTGACGCATTTTTAAATTGACCATTGACTCGCAACGGAATTTCATAACTTTGACCTGGAGGGATAGGCGATTGACCTAATGTTCCGGCTCCGGCGAGAATGTTTTGCGATCGCAATGCCGTAGCAACATCTGTCACAGTTAAGCCTCGACTCGCCAGTGCATTCGGATCGAGCCACAACCGCATTGCATATTGCTTTTCACCAAAAATTGTTAAATCCCCAACTCCCGGCGTTCTCAGCAGTTGATCTCGCAAATTCAGATCGATATAGTTACTAATAAACAGCGCGTCATACTCATTATTTTCGGGATAAAGAGCATAGACTAACAAAATACTTGTAGAAGATGTTTGTGCTGTCACGCCGAATTGTTGCACCGTTGTTGGTAAGCGAGGTGTAGCACGGGCGAGACGATTTTGGACGTTAACTTGAGCAATATTTTTATCTACCTGCGACCCGAAATATACTGAAATTTGGCTACTACCTGCTGAACTGTTCGAGGTCATGTATTGCATTCCCTCAACGCCGTTAATTTGTCGCTCCAGCGTAGTTGTCACCGCAGTTTCGACAGTTTCCACATCCGCCCCAGTATAGGAAGCTGAAACTTGAACGCGAATCGGTGCAATATCTGGCAAGTAATTAAGCGGCAGCAACGGAATACACACACCACCGACAATCAGAATCAGTAGAGTGCAAACGGTAGTTAATACCGGGCGTTTAATGAAGGTATTCGCGATCGAAAAAATCATAAATTATCGATCCTGGATTTATGACACTGGTTGGATTGGTGCGCCTTCTCTAAGTTTAAGAATGCCAGAAGTTACAATCGTTTCGCCGGATTTAAGCCCATCGATAACTTGATAATTGGGCCCTTGAATATCTCCCAGGCGCACTAAACGCTGATGCACAACTTGCTGCTGTTGTCCATTGACGGTTTTGTTTTCGGTGACAAACACAAAACTTTGTCCACCAATGCGAGAAATTGCAACGGTGGGAATCAATATACCTGGTTGTCGATTCCAAATCACGCGAGCTCTAACATATTGTCCATCGCGCAATCGCCCTTGTGAATTCCGAAAGCGGGCTTTACTCAAAACTGACTGTTGATTTGAACTTACATTTGGAGAAATGTAGCTAATCGCACCTGTACCAAGCACTTGCTGGGTGGTGGGATCGATTAGCTGCACGGGTAAGTTCGTTTGTAATTGGCGCGATCGATTTGAGGGTATAGAAAGATTGAGATCCAGTGAATCGTTTTGTGTGAGTGTGGTGATTGTTTGGCCGATGTTGACATAATCTCCAACCTTGACCGGAAATTCACTAACTACGCCAGTAATGGGTGCTACCACTTGCTTGAAATTGAGGCTGACTCGCGCCGCAGCCGTGCTTGCTTGAGCTTGGCGGATGTTTGCCTGTGCTTGGCGGACGGCTGCCCTAGCTGCTGCGACTTGCTTTTCGGAAGTTTGCAGGTCTGCTTGAGCAGTTTGTAAATTATTTCTACCAATGTCTAACTCTTGTCTTGCTATGGCTCCTTCGTTGACCAACTGTTGGCTACGATTGAACTGTGTCCGTTGCAGTTGAACATTTGCAGCCGCTTTGGTGCGTTGGGCTTCGGCTTGTTGTTGCTCTGCTTGAGCAGTAGCTAATGCTGCTTGCACCGAATTAGCAGCTGCGATCGCACTGGTGACATTGGCCTGAGCCTGATCTAAACTCAAAGACGCGATCGGCGTACCCTGCTGCACTCGCTGACCGCTCGACACGAGAATTGATTCGATTCGTCCTTGAGTTTGGGGCTGTAGTATGACTTTTTGTTGCGCTTCCAACGATCCCACAAACTCGGAACTTTCTTCGATTGTGCCTGCGTCAATTTTTTGAAGTTTTACTGGCAATGCTGGCGGGCTTTGAGCATTTGCTGCCGGATCGTTTTTTTGACAACCACTCGTCAATGCTGTGAGCATTAGTACGATAACTAATACTGGATTTGCGAGTAAAAAGTTTAAGTGTTTAAGTAGATAATTACGTTTTAGCATGAAACCAAATGCTGATTAGTTAAATCTAGGACTTACGCACGAGTTACGGAATAACGTAGACGCTTCGGCTTGCCGCAGGCTACCGCAGAGGCACAGAGAAGCCAGTGCGCCCTTGCGGTTCCTCGACTTGTTCGCTTTTAGCGTTCCCGCAGGGTAGCAACTGGCATGGCACGGAGAAATCAGAGTTTGAGAGATATTTTGCGTAAGTTCTAAAATCTATACACTGTATAATTTTTCCGTCTCAATCCAAAGGATTAAGAAAGCCTCCAGCTTTGCTGCAAGACAGCAGAATTCAGAAGTAATCGATTACTTATTAAACCGGAATCACCCCACCCCCAACCCCTCCGCAGGCGGGGAGGGGAGACAAAGCACAGCTTTGGCGGGGTGGGGTTCTTTTATTACGGGTAATTTGGCGGACATGATATAAAACAGGTTTTATACCTGGCTTTGAAACTTAGCTTGTGTACTTCACTAACTTGAAATCCGCAATAAACTTTCTATATGTCTAGATATTTTATCGATCGCATTAGATGCATCTTTCATCGCATCACAGCTTTACGTCAAACAAACTTATCTCCAAAAAATCTTTAGCTTAATACTACGTGAGTTCGACGGATTAAAAAAAATACCAAAGATAGAGATAATTAAGTTTGTAGGGTAGATATCAAAGATTTTTGAAAATGATAAATAAGTAAGTCGGCACAATAAAAGCAAACTATGTAAAGAAAAGTAAAGAAGGCTTAAACTCTTTTTCCTTCTGCTTCTGCCCGATCGCAACGATAATTATTTAAGCCAACCTACTTAAGTATCTGACTTTGTATCTTAAATCCGATGTTGAAAAGCAAAGTAGTCCTGACAAATGAAGGAGCATCGAACCTAATTAAAATTAATTATGCTCAATTACTTAGCAAACTAAGGCTTTGACACTCCAGCCAATTCAACACTATCTCCTGGCTTTGAAGGCCATCTGACAGTCAAAATAGTGCAGTCGGACTCAGCAATCCACCAATGGGACACACCCGCACACCAAAGAACATAATCACCTTCACGAGATAATAAAATTTCTCTATCTTCAAATTGCAGCCGAAATTCTCCGTGAATGAGAATTGAAAGCGTCGCAGCTTGGTTATTTACCGCCCATTCAGTTCTACTTTCACCTGCTTTGTGAACAGCCCATTTTACTTCTAGCATTTCCGTGGAACGTGGATCGTCTTCAGGGGTGATAAAGTGACCCATGAACCATCCCCAACGATTTACACCTTCAACGCCTGCGTTTCCATAAACAACTTTAGGCTGCATCACTTAACTCCAAAGAAGGAACCAAAATTTGTCCGGTGTAACCTGCTTGCTTGTATTGTTCAAGAACATGAGTTGCAATATTTCTTCCTTCACCAGCCGCAACCAAAGCGACACAAGCACCACCAAAACCAGCACCTGTCAGCCTTGCACCAAACACTCCCCGAGTATTTTGCAACAATTCGACTAGAGTATCCAGCGCAGGTACGGACACTTCGTAATCGTCTCTCAAACTGGCGTGGGATGCGTTCATCAATTCGCCAAAGCGCTCAGATGTTACTCCCTGCAATACTTCCAAGACGCGGTTATCTTCTGTAACCACATGACGGGCACGACGGCGTAGAGGTTCGGGCAGTTTTTCTGTTACCTCAACGTCAGTAATATCTCGTAGTGCTTTAACTCCTAGCGATCGCGCCGCCTCTTCACACTCAGCCCGACGCTGGTTATAACCGCTACTTGCCAGGGTGCGAGGTACGCCGCTATCAATAACCAAAATCTCTGCATTCTCAGGCAAAGGCATCACCCGGCGTTCTAAAGTCCGAGTATCTAAAAACAAGATATGCTCAGTATCAGCCAAACTAGAAGCCATCTGATCCATGATGCCGCATTGCACGCCAGCATATTGAATTTCTGCTTGCTGGGCGAATTGGGCAATTTCAACGTCATCAATGGGAAGCTTCAGAAGTTGTCGTAATCCCCGCAGCGTTGCCACTTCCAAAGCCGCGCTACTAGACAAACCCGAACCCATCGGAACCGATGATTTCACGTATACAGAAAGCGATGGTATTGTGTGTCCTGCTTTTTGCAAAACCTCAATACAGCCAAAAATATAACTGGCAAATCCAGACGGGGTATGATTGTCTAAAATGCTCACTTGCTCGTTGAGATTTTCCGAGTAAAAGTGATGGTGGTCATCGCTACTCAAACCTAGCTCTACCGTCGTAGATTGAGGAATCGCAGTTGGCAAAACGAAGCCATCGTTATAGTCGGTATGTTCGCCTAGTAAATTTACTCTTCCTGGCGCACTGGCTTCAGTTTCAGGTGGTTTACCAAATACTTGTTGAAAGTCCATAATTTTTAATTGTACAAAGGTACAGGGCGTAACCTTCCTTCTACCTCAACATTAGGAAAATTTGGATCGAAAGTTAAATTTTCCAACTTTCCATCCTTGAGAATCACAAAAGTATCTTCAACCTTTGCCCCTGGTAAACTAGGGTTCCAAGCAACAGCAATACCTTCTGTCAAAGTATCAGTAGTAGTTGGATTTGCGACGATTTCTCGCGCTAAATATCCAGTGGTTCCTCCCTGGTGGTGTTCGCGGATGGCATTAGGAAATCCATGCTGCTCATAAGCCTGAGCTAGGGCGTGATAAACTGCATCGAGACTGGTTCCGGGTTGGCACAAATTCAAAACTACTGCTTCTATTTCGCGCACATGGGAATGTAATTCGGCTCGTTCGTCTGAAAGCTTACCAAAACAAACAAATCGCGTTAGATTTGCATACAAACCGTAACCTCTTGCGCAAAACACCAGCATCGCTTGCTGTCCAATCTGTTCTCCGGTGGCTGTTGCATGACGGTATAGCGGTAAACGTCTTTCACCCGCTACCAGTGTCAGCGCTGGATGCAACCCTTTCGCCCATAAAGCCTCTGCACCTGCACCCGCTAACTGATATTCTGTCCAAGTTGGCTTGGCGGCTTTGAGTACCTCTGTCATTGCCTGACTAGCTTTTTGCCCGACTTGACGATATCGCTCTAATTCACTTGACATCATTACCCGTTTATGATTTTGCAGAGTTGGGGGTAACGGTTTTTCTAAATTGGAGATGGGGCGATCGCTAATTGTTTTTCCACCACCAGTTACATCACGAACAAAAGACTCACGGGCAGCATAATCAGCCCAAGGGTTCACATATACCCTAAAATTAGCTGGCAGTTCTTCATCCTGAAGACGCTGCGCTTCAATTTCATCCGTCAATACCCAGGCATCTTCGGTAGTTACTAATACTTCTGCTACACCAGTTTCAGCAGTCAGCAGCACGGTATTAGAAGCGCCAGCCGTCACCCAGGCAAACCAGTCTGTACCACGCAAACGCAGGCCTTGCACTTCGGATTCATGCAAGGTTTGTCTGATTAATTCGAGCTTTTTGGAGACTTCCTCATTCATACAAAATTAGTAACTACATGATGAATACAGACAATTATGAGATTCATCTGTGTTTATATGCGTATGTCTATGGTTTGAAAAAAACGTGAGTACGGTATTATATCGAGTTTGGCATTTCAATATTTACAACTAGTACTTATAATCCCTTGGCCTTTTTCTCTGTAAAGCATCACTAGTAAATATACTCACTTCGCCGAATTAGTAATTTTCTAAAAACTCAAAAATTTAAATTTCATCCAGTTGCTTAGAAAAGTGTATTTGTCATTACAGATCGACTTTACATTGACTAACCCCTTTAGGCGAACCGCACATCAAGCCAAGGTAGTTCTCAAGAACGATGTAAGCGTTAGCCAATATTTGAAACTATGAAAGCACAAAAGCTAGAAGGACACGAAAAAAAGCCCATGAAATCCCAAGAGACTCAAAACAAAATAACAGAAAATAATATTCCTCTGCCAGAGAACACAGCTAGCGATATGAATCCTCAAGAAACCGGGAAATCTGAGCCTATTACTCAAGCACAAAGGGATAGTGTAATCACCAATCAGGACTTACCTAATCCACTAGTTCGCTATGGTTTTACGCTGGTTATATTGGCTACTTTCTTATTTGTTGTCGCCATTTACTACGGAATTGTTAACCCCTAATTAATTTAACTGACTTAGGTTTCATAATAAGTACAAATTACTAGGATTACAGCTTACTAACTACTTCTATAGCAATCCTAAATCATTCGTGAGAGAGAAAATCGCTGAAAGGCTTTAAAACACCCACTTTTAATCTCAGTGTTTTCTCACGTTTCAATTCGGATTGCTATAGATAAAGGTGAGCTTAATTTTTTGTTTTATTTTGCTAAAAAATCATTATTCTTATGCCACATACTTACAAAATATTAAGCTCATTTTAATAAAAAATTTGGTAAGCTTTGGAGCTTTGACACTGTATTTAAGACTAGAAGTTCATTTAATACAAATATACTCCAATAGTTAGATGGAAATGGCAGTCATTAATTAGTTTATTACTTCTATGGAAATGAATTGCATCATACCGTCTAATATGTAAGTCTAAGAATTAAACCTGTTTTATCCTCAATACTCATCACCATTTAGCGATCGCAGTCATCTTTATCGTTGCCGGTCACCAGTACCGGACTAACTTCGGCATTGGTCACAGCATCTGACCTTAGCTATCTCCCCCTCTATCCCGTCCGGTTAAAGGGGGATTTTTGTATATTCAATACCTTCGCCAAAAAAAAGAAATTGATTATATGAGGTGCGCTAGCAAAGCGTAATACCAATTCACTAAAGTTATGAAACAGATGTAAACCCTGAAAAACTTGATCTCTCTAAGTTTTTTAATTGTGTTAGCGTAGCGGGGCAAAGTTAGACGTAGTAGCGTGACATGCTTAAAATGTTGGGTTTAAAAAACTCACAAAGACTAAAATCTAATCATTAACAGAATTATTCAACCCAATAAATTCAACTTGCCGCGCTTGTAGATTGGGTTGCGCTCCGCTCCACCCAACCTACAATTTTTTTGCAATATTTTAGCCTTGCCATGCCACTACGCATATTTCAAAAATCAAATATGAGTACTATAGTTACTTCAGGTACTAGTATTTGATTTTTCACCTGGACGTTCGGTAGCAGGAGGAAACTTAACACTTTCTTCGACTCTATGGACTTCTGTGTTAGTTTGCTCTTCCGACAAGAGATCATCAGGGTTTAATGATTTATCAGCAGCATCATCAATTACTCCATTGGCATTAACATTGGGTTTATCAGAAGTTCCTTTATGGCTAGCATGTCCACTGGGCATAACTATTACCTGTCATTTTTATAACTAAACATCCCCAGACTAAACTTTTTTGTTTAGAAAAATACACTATCAGAAGGCTTATAGCAAAACTATCAGAATCCAGTCTAGAGTTATATAGATTTCTCGTAAGGGTAGAGCAATACTCATTGATGTCAACTTAAGCAAAAAGGTTGCAGAAGATGTCATCTAAGAACATCTGGTTTGATGTTCTTAGTGATACATCATGAATAAAAAACGTCCAGCGCGACTCGGCAACCCAGACCTGCGTCAACAAAAACCTTCTACCTCTGTTGTTAATAATCAAAAATTGCTATAAGTTGGCTTCAACTTCCCCAGAAATTTGAGTATGGCTGAAACTACAGCATCCGGCGACTCAATCAAGAAGCCGTGACCACCGCGTTCGATGACTACAAGTTCAGCATTGGGAATACCTTGAGCAAGTTGTTGAGAAAACTTTAGCGGAGTGAGAATATCTTGTTTACCAACCAGAACTAAGGTAGGACAATGAATTTCTTGGAGGCGGTCTATTGTGTTACTACTAAGGATGGCTTGGCTGTGATGATAAAGTGAATGAGTTGCAGGCGGGAAAGGATATCTGATAGCAAATTCAATTAGACCTTCGATCGTGTCAGGAATTGAGTAGAACGTATCTGTAAATATCCAGGGCAAGATAACTTTTTCATAAAGTTTTAGGTCTACATTGCTAGGAAGTTCGCCCCAAGTCTCAATGATGCTGTTGAATAATGCATCACCTTTTGCCAAAGATGAAAGTAGTATCAGACTTTTTACCTTTTCAGGGTGTGCTAACACTAGCTCTTGAGCTATCTGACTACCCATTGAATGACCTGCTAAATGCACCCTATCGATGCCGATGCGATCGAGCAATGCTGCAACGTCACTAGCCATCTGCTTCAGACTATAGGGGTTTTCGGGAGCAGAACTTCTCCCCATACCTCGGTTATCCAAGCGAATGACTTGATACTGCGAAACCAGCGATGGCATAATCAGCGACCAATAAGCATGATCGCAAAGAAAGCCAGCTATTAATAGCAAAGGCTCACCTGTTCCCTTAATGTCGTAGAACAAATCAATCCCGTTAATCTGAACCTTGGGCATAGTAAATGATTTTGCTAAACCTTATTTTTAAGTAGGGATAGACAAGGCTAAATTCCTACGTCTTGAATTTCTCGTCCACCGGAATTTGATAGCCATTGGCGAGGCGATTGGTCATATTAGCAGTAGCTGCGATCGCCATTAGTTCCCCAAACATAGTATCATTCATACCCTTGGCACGTGCTGCCGCTGTGTGCGAGGCGATGCAATACTCACAGCCATTCGTTGCACTCACAGCAATATAAATCAGTTCGCGCATCAGTGGATCGATCTCACCAGGGCTAACCATCACTTCCTTCAACGCTTGCCACGTTCGTTGCAGGGTGGGAGGATGGTTGGCTATGGCTTTCCAAAAGTTATTGATGTAGTCATTCTGACGTGTAACGCGGATGTCGTCATACACTGCACGTACTTCGTCGCTGGCTTCTTCGTATTCAATCAGCTTAGTCATGTTTTGATTCCATATAGTTTCCCCAGCGAGTGGGAACCCCTAGATTGTAATACTGAGTTGCAATTAAAGATAGTAATATCATGTCCCTTTGACATCCCGTCTACAAACGACTTGGCATAGACTAGCATTTCTTGGGCGATCTACTAGAACAGACTAAACAGGAAATTTACACTATCTTGTCAGATAAATAGGTGGGGTAGTCTATGAAAAAATTCCTACAGCGTATTAAAGCATTACTCAAACGTATCCTCAAGAGGTCTGCATCCAATTTTCAGCAACTACCACCTCTAATAAATACTCGATTAGAAACTTCTATTTCAACTGTTTCTCCCCGATGGGAATCTGGTTTGGTGCTTGTGTGTTCGCAATGTGCAAACGAGCGGTTAGGCTCAACCGCTTCCGAAGATTTAGAGAATTGGTTGAAATCTCGTTTAAAGTTTGAGGGATTATGGGGTGATATTCGGGTAGTTAGCACCAGTTGTTTAGGAGTTTGTCCCCGGATGGGCATTACTGTAGTTATTGTAAGTAATGGAAGTCACGGTAATAGTCCGTGCTTAATTGTAAATCCTCAAAGCGATCGCGAACTTCTTTATTCATATATCAAGCAGAATAAAAGCTGACTGCAAAGGTTTACTAAAGCTTAAAATTATTTAATTCAGAACTGTATTTTATCTTGCACTATATTTGGCTCAAAGACTTATTGTATCATCGTTAAGAGCCTCAAGCTCTTAACGAGTTGGGGCAAGGGCTGTATCTTAACAAGTGTGCCATTCGCTCAAGTGGCAAATAAAAAAGGGAGTGAATATTTTAATTCACCCCTTTTTTCAGTTATCAGGGAGGTAAAGAATACTTATCTAACCCGTATTCGTGTTATTCCAATCTAAAGAATTATTCTTTTAAACGAGGTATATTTGGTCTGACAAAGGTAGCTGAAGAATTAGTACTTCGAGCATTAGCGTTTGAAGAAGTAGTTGGCGAACTGAGATTCAAGAAATCGATGAGTTTAAGGGTACGATTACGAATTTTCCAGCGTCCATTTCTGTTAACGACTTGATCTTCATAAGTGCCATTAGCGACATCAATGCTGGTTTCCGAGCGTTTGTGAGTCGCATGGAGATAAGAAGTCATCGTTGCTTGATTATTTTGAATTGAAATGTTTATTGTACCCATCAAGTGTTGAGTAGCCGTGTAACCATTTCCTTGAAATACTGAATAGACAAAATCTGCCCAAGAATCTGTCCCATAATTTGTTTGAGTTGCCCCATCAGGAAAAATGGCGGTAAGGACTGAATCTTGAGTAAAACAATCCCGATAAATATTTTTTCCTTCTTGGAGATTTCCTCTACCAATAGCGTCAGTTCCCAGGGCGTAACAGGATGTTAATTTTTGAATTTCTAATTCTGCATTAGGTTGAGTTGCACTTGCTACCTCAAACTTACCTCCAACAAACAGCACAAGAATAACTGCAAGCGCAATTAAAGTTATACGATTTAACAGGAACGAAATAGCTTTTGAAACTATTCCCCCATTTTCTCTTCTTTTTTCCACAAGATGATTCCCTCAATTATTTACGATTTTTGCATCTTGTACTTTACTACAAACTAAAGTTTGGGCTAATATTTTTAGCCTATCAAAACTGTCTAATATGCTTGTAGACTTCACTAGTAATTGAGTTTTATATCTACTAAAAATCTTTTTTCTAGTAAATGATAAAGCTAGTACATACAAGAGTTGATGTATACAATTAGTTATAACAGTTAATTAATAAGTTACAAGTGCTAATTGTAACTAACTTTGTATTGATTTGATTAAGTAATAAAGTCACTACTTACATACAGGACTTACGCAACCATCACCCTTGAGAAACAGTAAATTTATCGGAAATTCACTTTATCAAAATTGCCAATGCAGATATAAACTAATTTAATCAAGAATACTGCAAAGCATCCGCACCCATACCGAAATTTAAGGAAAACTATTAAAAATTCCTTATCCCCCCAAAATTGGAATAGAAATTATAAATTGTGTTCCTTGTCCCAAGACTGATTCGCAAATCAAATTTCCACCATGATTTTCAACTATAATTTGCCGACTAATGGATAATCCTAATCCCGTACCTTTTCCTACACATTTGGTAGTAAATAAATGTTCAAAAATGCATTCTTTAACTGCTTCAGGCATTCCTTTGGCATTATCTTGAATCTTAATTACCACCTTGTCATTATCTACTTGTAGAGAAGTCTCAATAGTAATAATATTAGGATACTTTTCTTGAATTTCTAAAAAATCACGACCGATATTTGCTTCTTCTAAAGCATCGATTGCATTTGCAATAATATTCATAAACACCTGATTCAATTGTCCCAAATAGCATTTCACTGATGGGATATCTGCATAGTGCTTAATAATCTTAATTGCTGGACGATTACGATCGGCTTTCAGACGATGTTGTAAAATCATCAAGGTACTATCAATACCTTCATGGATATTAGCTAATACTTTGGAGGTAGTATCAGCACGAGAAAAAGTACGGAGAGAGGTACTAATATTACGAATGCGCTGTGTCCCTACTGTCATTCCATCAATCATTTTTGGTAAATCTTTTAGCAGAAAATCTATATCTATCTCTTCAGCTTTTTCTTCAATTTCAGCGCCAGGATTGGGGAATTTTTCTCGGTACAGTTGCAGATAGTCTATTAAATCTTTAACAATATCTTTTGCTTGGGCAATACTACCTGTAATAAAACCAATGGGATTGTTTATTTCGTGTGCTACACCTGCAACTAAATTACCCAGAGAAGACATTTTTTCACTTTGGATAAGTTGTAGTTGCGCCTCTTGTAAATCTTTTATCGATTGTTCTAACTCTTTAGATTTATCTTGCGCCTTTGTGTACAAACTGGCATTTTCTATTGCAATAGCCATTTGAGAAACTAAGACTTTTAATACCTCTACCCTTTCTGGAACAAAAGCCCCTGATGATAACTGGTTTTCTAAATAAATAATACCAGTAAGCTGTGATTGGTACATAATCGGCAAACAAAAGATTGATTTTGTTCGAGATTTTTGGATATAGATATCAAAATTAAAAGGCTCTGTAACTATTGCATCATTTAATACAATATATTGCTGAGTTCGGAGAACGTAATTAATCACAGACAGTGGTAAATCTTGATAGGTTTCAACCGGAATAGAACGTAAAACCGTCACTACATCATCAGTAGCATTTCCAGAAGCTTCAATATACAAATGATTATCTTTAAATAAGAGTAGTGCTGCTTTTTGGGCAGCAGCATTTTCTAGTAAAATTTGGATTAGCTTACCCAATAAATTTTCTAAAACAATTTCATTAGTAATCGCTTGTGAAAATTTGATGAATGCATTAAAATCTAGAAAATCGCTTAAGCTGTTATTGGTAGTAGTGTTAGTGGTAATATGAGTTGTATCAAGTTTTGAACTAGTGTTTTCTATGGTAGTAGTTTGTCCTACTAGAAAAACATACTTTGATTCTAAGTGTTTAACTTTGGCGATCGCACCCCAACGAATATAGGCATAATAGGCTTTAGTTATATAAGTTTGATGAATTAATTCTTTACCTAGAAACTGATAAAATTTTCCAGCTAACTCATAGGCTAAAGCTTCTTCTTGGAGAAAACCGTTTGCTTGAGATTTGGCAATCGAGTTTTCATAATAGTCCATTGCTTCTAGCTTTTGACCCAAAACCTGACACCGTTCTGCCTCTACGAGATAAAATCTATGTAAGTGATTGGTGGGAGCATGAGTAGCCCAGAGTTCCATCTTTTGCTGATTAGCTTGAACTTTTTCTAGAATAGCTTGCTTCTCAGACTCTTTAGCAGTATGATATATTGCCAAGTGGGCTAAAGAATCGTAGAAATAAAACACTGGGACAACAAACAACCCTGTAACACCACCTAAAGAGTTTTCTGCGATCGCAGCATTTTCTACAGCTTTAAAATACTCTCCAAATATGTAAGAGAGCATTAGCTTATTAACAAATAAATGGTTAATTGTGTAAAGGTCATTTACTTGCTGATGAATTGGCAGCATACTTTGCTCGTTGTAGGCTTCTCCAATTAAACAGTCCGCATTTTCAAAACTTCCTTTCAAGTTCAAAACTGTTTGCAAATACACTGAGTTCCAAGTGAAAGCTACTTGTTGATTGATTTTTTTCAGCGAATCACAATAAGCTATCAGTTCTTTTTCTAGAACCCAAAGTTCTTTACCCAGCCAAAATGAATGATAGGGATAAATGTAACCACAATAACCAGCATATTCTAAATCCCCAGTCTCCAGACCACTAGAATATCCTGACATTGATGATGTTAATGTCTCTCTAACATGCTCTTTCCAATGCATAACATGGGCACTAACAACCGTCAGAATTTTCGCCTTGAGTTCTTCAGCATTAAATTGTGACACTAGGTGAGAAGCTAGTTTCCCAAATTCATAGCCAGAATCAATTTCTCCTTGAATTCCACAAAGAAGTAATCCATAAAGACTATAACCATAAGCAGATACAGCTGTATTTCCATACCTTAAAGACAAATTAACCATTTTACAGACAATAATTGGCATCATTGCCGGAGCAGTTTGAAAAGCTGCAGGAAGAACTCCCATTAAGATTCTCATCGCTGCAATCTTGTTAGGATCGGTCATTAATGGTAAATTAATTAAATCTGCAATGGCTTTCCCTTTCAAAGAAACAGCAATTTCATCCATCCCCTGCTGAATATCAGTTGATGTCGGTTCGTCTGGAAAATTTATTCCTAATAATTGCAGAATTGATACTGCTATTTGAATGGCTTCCAGTTGTTTGCTTTGAATGATAGAAGCGATAATCTGTACTTCATAGACTTTCACTTTATCTAAAAGAATTTTGGCTTCTTGCTGCACCACCTTAGCCCATGTTTGCATCTGCTCAAAATCACCACCCAGATAGGCTGCCTCTGCGGCTCCTTCATATAAACCGATAGTTAAGGTATATTCCGTTTGCCAAGCATCTATATTTAAAAGTTCTATCCCATTTGTGAAGTATTTAAGAGCAGCTTCGTAAGCTGTAGAAGCTTTAGCTTTTCGTCCTGCAATTAAATTTAATCGTGCCAATTCAGTTTTTTCAGATTGCTCTATCAGGTTAACAATACCTACATTTAACTGATTGACGATATCAAAAATGTTAGCTTCTATTTCCTCTTTAGGTATATTTTGAAGAAGCAATTGCCCAATTTTCAGGTGAATAGATTTCTTAAGTTCTTCTGGAATTAAGGAATATGCTGCTTGTTGTACTCTGTCATGCAAAAACTTGTAACCCACCCGTGAAGTGTCGAAATTTAAATTAACCGCTTCTTCTTGATTAAAAACTAAAGGGATGCGGTAAGCTTCATTTAAAGGCAGAATTAATCCTGCTTGCAAAGCTGAGTGTAAATCATTTGCTGTCAAAGAAGGTGATTTTTCATTTACTATCGATAAAACATCCAAACTAAATCTGTCACCCACACATGCTGCTAATTTTAAAACATTTTGGGTGAACTGTGGTAGTTTTTCAACTCGGCTGGCAACTAATTCAACTACATTCTTATCGGTAATTCCAATTGCTTGAATATCCTCTAGACTCCATTGCCATCTAGCATTAGCAAAGTCAAATTTTAACAGTTTTTCTTGATGAAGTGCTTGAATTAGTTGTGTTATAAAAAATGGGTTTCCACCTGTTTTATTACAAATTAACTCAGCTAGTTTAATAATGTCTTGGTTAAAGACTGCTGTTTCTTCATCCTGCTTCACTTCTAATTTTTGAAGAGTTTCGGCAACTAGCTGAGTTACATTGCCTAAATTTAAGGGTTGTAATACAAGATTATTAACAACCGTCCCACTATTCTTAATCTCTTCTATCTTTTGGATTAAAGGATGCGCTGAATTAACTTCATTATCTCTATATGCACCAATAAATAAAAAGTATTTGCTATCGGTATCAGTTACGATCAGTTGAATTAGATTTAAAGTAGCTGAATCTGCCCATTGTAAATCATCTAAAAATATGACTAATGGGTGTTCTTTTTGAGTAAAAACTTGGATAAATTCTTTAAAAACATGATTGAAACGATTTTGTGATTCTGTTGCACCAATTTGGGCAACTTCCGGCTGTATACCGATAATTAATTCTACTTCTGGAATTACGTCACTAATAACTTTTCCATTTGTTCCTAAAGCTGCTAATATTTTACTACGCCATATTTCTATTTTTTCATTATTCTCGGTCAGCAAATATCGCATTAAGTAAGCGAAGGCTTGAATTAAAGAAGCATAAGGTATATTCCGTTTTAACTGGTCAAATTTACCAGAAATAAAGTACCCTTGTCTACGAGTAATTGGTTTATTAACTTCATTGACTAGAACTGATTTGCCAATCCCAGAATAACCAGAAACTAGCATCATTTCACTAGTTCCAGATGAAACTCGCTCAAATGCAGCTAAAAGTTCATTAACTTGTTCTTCACGACCATATAATTTTTGAGGAATTAATAACTGGCTCAATATATCTAAACGACCTGGCACAAAATCAGTAATGATTCCCTTTGTTTCTAACTGCTTGAGACATGATTCTAAATCTGCCAATAATCCTGTCGCACTTTGATATCTATCTTCCGCATTTTTTGCCATCAACTTCATTACAATTTTAGAGATGGCGGCAGGAATTTTTGAATTTAATGATTGCGGGTTTCTCGCTTGAACTGCAATGTGACTATAAACTACTTCTAAGGGATCTTGGCTAACAAATGGTGTTTTCTCAGTGAGCATTTCATATAAAGTCACACCAAGAGAATAAAAGTCAGTACGATAATCAAGAATGCGATTCATTCTCCCAGTTTGTTCAGGAGACATATAGGCAAGTGTGCCTTCGACGCAGTTAGGGTTATTAAATTGGGGATTTTCTTTATTGAGACGGGAGGCTATACCAAAGTCAGCGAGTTTAACAATACCTGTCTGGGAGTTAATTATGATGTTATTAGGTTTGATATCTTTATGAATAATCTGATTATTATGCAAATAATCTAAAGCTTTAGTCAGTTGAATAGCAATTTTTAAATGGTTAATTAAGTCAAGTTTTTTTGTTTGGAGCAGTTGAGATAAAGACTGGCCGCCAAAGTCTTCTAGCAATAATCCTACACGGTTTTCAAAGGTTTCTAGACTGATAGCTTTAACTATATTGGGATGGTCTAAACCTTGTTGAATTTGATACTCATTTTTAAGGCGAGTAAAGGCTTCAAGGGTCGGATATTCATTTTTAAGCAGCTTGAGGATAACTCGCTGTTGCGTCTTTGGCGTTTGTGCTTGATAAATAATTGTTTGGATTCCTTCGTGGAGAGTCGAGTTGATTTGGTATCCAGTACGATTTGGCATTGATTTTTGACTATAAAGTTATAAAATTAGTGTCATACCCATTCTGCGGTGAAAGGGGTTCTAGTTTAATTATTCCCAGCAAGATCAAATTATTAACATTGGGATTCCGTACTTAAGGTTTGTACATTAACAAGTAATTATTCTTTTGTAATAGAAACTAGTGGCTAAAATGTGATTGTAACTTTTACGCCAACCGCAGATAAGGACACTTCTGTAAAAATCCAGATGCCTTATTATGGGCATCCAAATTATGAGTATGCGTTGGCGTAGGTCGAATAATGCCATCAAATAGGTCATCCAACCCGTAGGGTGTGAAAAATTGCCATTGTCCCTGGGTATCTAGTCGAACTCCCACAGCAGTAGCGGTGTGCAGCCAATCTGTGATGCCATCCTCTGTACTAGTGTAAGGTCTGCTACCAAGCCGCCAACGAGCAAAACTGGCTTGATTTTTGACATCAAACTCGTCATCAGGAAATTGTTTTGTGAGAATCGCCTTTGCTGCTAGTTCTTGGGAACGGTTTCCCTCTATATCAAAGAATGCAATATCAAAATCTTTAATACCTAACCCACAGTCATTGCCAAAAATTGAAGACCAAACGGTGTTTCGGACTGCACCCCCGGCTAACCACCAGTTAGGTAGATTTAGTTGAGCGATCGCAGGTAATACTGTATTAATACGTGTATCAGCTAAAATAATCTGTAGACGAGTGTTACTATTCATATCAAATTCCTGGGATTAGTCAAGTAGAAGGTGAAAATATTATCATTCGCATTTCATTAAACTTACGGTATTGATAGTCCTGTTGTGACACTTGGCACGTCAATGTTTATCAGGAGAAATTCTGTATTAATAGTATAAATAAAATACGTTGCACAGAAGGTTAAATTGTGAATTTAGAATTTAGATTTATATCTAGAACCGGGTGGTAAAATGACCTATCTTTATGATTTTGGTGACAACTAGAAATTTAATATGCAGTTAGAAGCAATTAATCCACTTGATAGCAAAATCCAAAAACCGAAGATTTTAGAAGTTCACGGAAATGCACCTCAACAGTATTGGAGTTAGGATGAGTGATCAAAAGGATTTAGGAAAGTGCAGAGAATGAAAATATATTCATGTTCAGATGTCTTCTATTTGTGTCTAATAAAATCCGCTTTTATAATGAAGTAGTTTTAGTTACAATAAAACAATACAAATTCTTAGGAGATAAAAACTGTGAGTCTTCCATATACTGGAGGTTGTCAATGTGGACAGATTCGTTATGAAATTCATGCCGAACCATTAACACTTTACCTATGTCATTGTAAGGAGTGTCAAAAACAATCGTCTAGTGCCTTTGGTATGTCTCTTACAGTACTACGAGATACTGTTGTAATTATTCAAGGAAAACCGAAAGCTTGGACTCGGAAAAATGATACCGGACGTGAAGTAAATAACCTGTTTTGTGGCGACTGCGGAACGCGATTGTTCCATGAACGGACTTACAATTCAAATACTATCAATGTCAAAGCTGGAACCTTAGATGATACAAGTTGGTTACGCCCAGTGGGTAATATTTGGACACGCAGTGCCCAGTCATGGGTGATAATTTCAGACCAATTGCTCAACTATGACGGGCAACCAGAGGATACGCAACCTTTATGGGAAAAATGGAAACAAGAACATCCATAAATGCATAAGTTCTGATATTAGATATCATACTTATGATACTTAGAGTATCTAACTTCTCATTGTAATAAAGAACATAATAATAAAATTTTACTGGTAAAATACTTTAATGAACATATTAGATTATTTAAAACAGTAATAGTAAACTCAAATTATAAGTTCAGCTTGTGTATCATATATAGTTCCACCTGTGTGCAAATTATTAATAAAGCTAACACACTATTAATATTTCATATGAAAGCTTACTGGACATTTCCAATCAAGTAATGTAAGTGAAATTCGATAATTAAGACGATTTTGGTTCATTTTCAACACTTTTAACAGTTATTTCTAGACAAGCTTGATGAAAAACGATACACCACCAGAATTGAACCCAGACCAAGAAATTGGGCGCTTAATTGATGAGGTAATGTCTTCATCTCTGACTGATGAACAGTACCGGAAAAAAATGCAGCGACGCAAAGAAGTGCAAGACAAGCGCATAGCAGAAGCTGTACCAGAAAAAGGATTAATTATTGTAAATACTGGGAACGGTAAGGGTAAAACCACTGCGGCTTTGGGGATGGTGTTGCGATCGCTCGGTCATGGGTATAAAGTAGCGATCGTCCAATTCATCAAAGGTAGCTGGGAACCTTCCGAAAAAAGGGTTTTCAGCTATTGGGAAGACCAGATAGAATTTCACGCAATGGGCGAAGGCTTTACCTGGGAAACTCAAGACCGCGATCGCGATCTTGACAAAGCTAGCGCCGCCTGGGAAAAATCATTAGAATACATTCGCAACCCAGACTTTCATCTAGTGTTGTTAGACGAAATCAATATCGCCCTCAAAATGGCTTACTTACCAGTAGAAGACGTTTTAGCAGGTTTGGCGCAAAAACCCGCTAACAAACACGTTATTCTCACAGGTAGAGGCGCACCACCTGCTTTAATTGAGTGTGCTGACTTAGTAACTGAAATGACTCTAGTTAAGCACCCTTTCCGCGATCAAGGTGTAAAAGCACAACCGGGAATTGAATATTAAATCAGAATTCAGAATTCAGAACTTAGAATTCAGAATTATTAAAAAACAGGTTTCCTACTCAGCAGAGATTAGAAACCTGGTTTTTAATTCTCATATGTCATACCAATTTGAAAAAAGAATGCAACACATAGATGATATATATCACCAACCCTGCCCTTACTAAGGGGTGCGCGTCAGCGTGGGTGGGCTTATCTGTCGTAAACATTTTTTGAATTGGTATCAGATGTAAAAAAGCAGATTTCAAGTTGATGAGGTACACAAGCTAAATCTGTTATCTAGGTAGAAAGCGTATTTTGCTTCTGTTAGCGCAGCGGGGCGTAGCCCATTCTGAATTCTGAATTGAGACTTCTGCTATCAGTCCCATTTGTTACTTCTTATTCCAAAGACTTAAAAATGCTTGAGAGATAGCTGGGGTAATCTGACTTTGTAAGTGATTTAGTGCATCACGATGATTTGCATTATTATCATCATAATAAATAAACAGATTCGTCAGCTTGACAATCTCAGGATTTTGATCGTTTGTCCCCCTCCATTTGTTAGTAACTTTGTGTAAAACGTCCTTGGGTAGATTTTGTTGTAAATTATTTAACGCTGCGATGTAAGAAGGATTTTGAGGATTCTTTTGGAATTGAAAGCATAAATCTCTCAGCTTTAGTTGTGACTGAGGCGGAGTCTGGGGCTTATCTGTCAGACTAGATTGCTGTAGAATTTGACGCTGTTCAATAGTAGCAATACCATTTTCAGTTAAACCCTGAGATTTCTGAAATTTTTTGACTGCTGTATAAGTAGCCGGGCCATAAAAAGGCTTGTTTGGAGGAATTTCAGCATTGGTTGCAAAACCATGAAACTTCAATCTGTTTTGAAGCCCGATGACTGTTTCTTCCATGACAGTTCGAGTCTCTGCATCAGCATTACCATTAACCACAAGTTTTTGTGAGTACTGTTTCTGAAACTTTTTAATAGCTTCTTCAGTAGGATCGTCAGTCAAGGAGTTGTTATTCCGCTTCCAGGGAGCAAATTTAGTGAGATCCGGCTTAGGATCAATCTCAGGAGCTAAATATCCCAATCCGATCAATATGTGACGGATCACTTCAGGGCTACTAACGGCCATGCTTTTTGGTTCCTTTGCGATTAAACTACCATTTAATGTATCTTGTTTTACAAAAATTAGGTAAGTAGAAATAAACAAATCTAACATTTCTTGTTTGCAAGGCGTTCCAAAGGATAAGCAAAGTGTGACGACAAGCTGCAACTCTTTGAGACGTTAGACGTGTGCGACTACAGATAGTGAAAAAGAAAGACGACTTGCTTGAGCGTAGCGTCTCGTAGAGAAGTCGAAAGGAGCCGAAGTGCTGCCTCCTGCCTTCTTCACTAGGATTTACCAAAACCACCGCCACCAGGAGTTTCTATCACAAAAACATCCCCAGTTTTCATTTCTACCGTTGCTGTGCTGTCTAAATTTTCTTCAATTCCATTCTGACGTTGTATCCAGTTTCGTCCTACTTTTCCTGCCTCTCCATCATTTAATCCAAAGGGAGAAACAACCCGATGGCCAGAGAGAATATTAGCTGTCATCGGTTCAAGAAATCGAATGCGGCGGACAACTCCATTACCACCCGAATATTTTCCTTTGCCACCGCTATCGGGACGAAGACTAAAGCTTTCTAAAAGTACAGGATAACGAGTTTCTAAAACTTCTGGATCGGTCAAACGAGAGTTAGTCATGTGAGAATGAACACCATCAGTACCATTAAAATTAATCCCCGCGCCAGAGCCACCGCAGATAGTTTCATAATATTGATATTGCTCATTACCAAAAGTAAAATTATTCATCGTTCCTTGAGAAGCAGCCATGACACCCAAAGCACCATATAAAGCATCCACAATAGTTTGAGAAGTTTCGACATTACCCGCGACTACTGCGGCTGGATAGGTTGGGTTGAGCATACAGCCAACTGGGATAATAATTTCTAAAGGATTAAGACACCCAGCATTCAGAGGAATATTATCATCAACTAAAGTACGGAAAACATATAAAACTGCTGCTTGAGTTACAGCTTTAGGAGCATTAAAATTACTATTAAGCTGCCAAGAAGTTCCAGTAAAATCAATAGTAGCACTGCGGTTTTCTGGGTAGATGGTTACTTTAACTTTAATTTGCGCCCCATCATCCATTTTATAAGTAAATGAGCCATCCTTGAGAACTGCGATCGCACGCCTAACAGACTCCTCAGCATTAGCTTGCACAAATGTCATATAAGCTTGAACAGTGTCAATTCCGTATTGTAAAACCATTTTACAAAGTTCTTGAACTCCCCGTTCATTTGCAGCAATTTGGGCTTTAAAATCAGCGATATTTTGGTCAGGGTTACGAGCAGGATAAGTATGATTTGCAAGGTGCTGTCTGACTGTGGTTTCTTGAAAATTTCCCTCTTCGACCAAGAGGAAATTATCAAAGAGAATTCCTTCTTCTTCTACTGTGGTACTGTGGGGAGGCATAGAACCGGGAGTAATTCCACCAATATCTGCTTGATGTCCGCGAGAAGCAACAAAAAATAAAGGCATTGGGCATTGGTCATTGGGCATGGGGCATGGATTATTTTCACTATTTTCCAAAAAAACAGGGGTAATTGCAGTGACATCAGGAAGGTGGGTTCCGCCGTTATAGGGGTTATTAGATAGATAAACATTTCCCGGTTTTAGGGTGTCGCCTTTATCGTTAATTAAACTGCGGACACTTTCACTCATTGAGCCTAAATGTACAGGAATATGTGGGGCATTTGCTACTAATAATCCCGATGAGTCAAAAATTGCGCAGGAGAAATCCAGCCTTTCTTTGATATTCACTGATGTAGCGGTGTTTTGCAACACAATTCCCATTTGTTCGGCGATAAATTGATAGAGATTTTTAAAGATTTCTAAGCGAACAGGATCGGGTTGAGATGTTCTGTGCATTTTTAATTTCTATTTGTTTAAATTCAATGAATTACTTAACATTTGCTGATGTAAGTTGAGTTAAGAAAAGTGCAACCCAACACAAAAATTGATTGATGTTGGGTGTCACTTCACACATTATGTTCTCGACCTATAAACCTCATACATTAAAAGGCTACCTGCTACAGCAAGATTGAGAGAGTCAACCGCACCTACCATCGGAATCCGAACAAGATGCTGGCATAAGTCTCGCTGTTCTGGGGTTAGACCTTGGCGCTCCTCGCCCAGGAAAAGAAGAGTAGAATTGGGATAATTAAACTGATGAAATTCAGACATCCCATCTGGTGAAGCACCAATAACAGGACAGTGGTGGTTCTGTACCCAGTTACGGAGCGCAGAAAAGCTTGTGCGTACAAACTTCTGGTTAAAGAGCGAACCCATAGATGCCCGAATAACATCGGGAGCAAAGGGATCTACGCTATCTTTGATAAAAATAAACCCAGCACCGCCAACGGCTTCTGATGTGCGAATCAAGGTTCCGAGGTTTCCTGGTGAGCGAACAGTTTCAACAGCCACCCAGCACAAATCAGGTTGTGGCGAGATATCACGCAGCTTGAACCAACGCTGACGAACAATTGCACCAACTCCAGAAGCACGTTCACTTTGAGAAATACGTCGAAACTGTTCGGGTGTAAGGCTGATGCAAGGAACACCAGAACGCCGAGATTGCCGAACTAGTTTCCGTGCTAAAGGTGCTGTGAGCAGTTTCTCACTAAACGCGATCGCTAAAATATCAAAACCGTTGTCAATTACCTTGACAAAGTTACGCACACCTTCGATATAGAATAATCCAGAGGCGTTACGATGTGCGCGGTCAAATTGGAGCCTTTTAACTTCGGTTAGCGTAGCCTCAACATCTAACCGTTCATGGCTGGAACTATTAACACCAGCCATCCTCCTTCAGCAGAGCTACTTGGCTCTCTAGATAAAAAACTTGAATTAGCATGAGACATTGCGGAAACTATACCGCAGACATCAACTTCACTGCGATCGATATTAGCACATATTTATTCTAAGTCAGGTGTATTTAACTTTCTATCTAGACAAAGCTGGCGGATTTCCAAAGGAAGAGAAGAAAAATTTAACATTGAAAATCTCCGAATAATTTACTGAAACTTAGTATTTTCGGTTAATGAAATTAAATCATAAATCTTTATATAATCTTTATAAGACGTTGCAAAATTAAATGATTACGTTCAGTTAATCTTGCTTCCCAGTTTGGTTCAACTACAATCGTGCTAATTTTTTCGATAATAATTGCAGGGCCATTAATACTATCTTCTGGTTGTAAATCTTCCCGTCGATAAATAGGAGCATTATGCCATCTATCAGCAGTAAACATCCTGACTGTCTCAACAGAGATAGGGGCTTCATCTAGAGAACGGGTACGAATAATTAAAGGTTCTTCGGGAGTATCCATTTTTTGAATTACTTCCACTGAAGCAGATTCTACAATTAAGCTTTTCTCTAATTGAATGAAACCATAGCGTGATTGATGCTCAACCTCAAAATCTTGCTGCATTACTACTACTTTATTGGCAAAATTAACGTTCAGTATAGAGTTAGTACCCTCATATTTTAAGTTAGCTTTTCGGATTACTTCTAATTGGCTATCTGTTTCATTTATTTCACTTCTAGCTTGAGTTTCTAAATATCTCATTAATTGCTCTAATTTAGGGATTAATGCTTGAGTTAAAGGTTGTTCAACTCCTCCTTCTCTAATTGCCCGCACATCAGCTAATCCCATTCCGTAAGCTGAGAGAACTCCAGCATAAGGATGTAAAAATATTTTTTTCATTCCCAAGGTATCGGCAATTAGACAAGCAACTTGCCCACCTGCACCGCCAAAACAACAAAGCACATATTGGCTGACATCATAACCGCGTTGCAGACTGATTTTTTTTATTGCATTCGCCATATTTTCCACTGCGATCGCCATAAATCCTGCGGCTACTTGTTCGGGAGTACAATTATTTAATGTAGCGGCTTGAATGTCTTGGGTTAATTGGGTAAATTTTTGAATAACAATATTTTTATCTAAAGGTAAATTACCATCAATGCCAAAAACTGAGGGAAAATATTGTGGGTGAATTTTACCTAACATTACATTGGCATCAGTAACCGTTAATGGCCCGCCACGTCGATAACAAGCAGGGCCAGGATTTGAACCAGCAGATTTAGGGCCGACACGATAACTAGAACCATCAAAAAAGAGAATTGAACCACCACCAGCAGCAATGGTATTAATTGCTAATACAGGAACTCGCATCCGTGCCCCAGCTATTTCTGAATCTAGTTGTCGTTCATACTCTCCTTTAAAGTGGGCAACATCTGTACTTGTCCCTCCCATATCAAAGGTAATAACTAACTCAAAACCTGCTCTTTTACTAGTTTGAACTGCACCGACAATACCGCCAGCCGGGCCGCTTAAAATACTATCCTTTCCTTGAAATTGTTCGGCTGCGACTAAACCGCCGTCAGATTTCATGAACATTAATTTTACTCCGGGTAGCTGACTCGCTACTTGGTTAACGTAGCGGCGCAGAATAGGAGTTAGATAAGCATCTACTACTGTTGTATCTCCCCGGCTAACCAACTTCATCAAAGGACTAACTCGATGAGATACGGAAATTTGAGTAAAGCCGATTTCTTGGGCAAGCTGGGCTATTTGTTGCTCGTGTTCGGGATAGCGATCGCTGTGCATAAAAACAATAGCACAACTCCGAATTCCTGTATGGTAAACTGCTTGTAGGTCACTTTTGACTTGTTCAATATTTATAGATATTAATTCATTTCCGTTAGCATCATAGCGTTCGTCTATCTCAATCACTTGTTCGTAAAGCATCGTTGGTAAAATTATCTGGCGCGCAAAGATGTTAGGACGGTTTTGGTAGCCAATTCGCAGCGCATCTTTAAATCCTTTGGTAATCAGAAGAACGACGCGATCGCCTTTCCTTTCTAATAGCGCATTTGTTGCTACGGTTGTCCCCATTTTTACAACTTCTATCGCTTCCGTAGGAATGGATTCGTTGCTAGCAATACCCATGATATCTCGAATACCTTGGATAGCTGCATCTTCATATTGTTCGGGATTTTCTGAAAGTAATTTGTAGACTACAATCCATTGCTGATTGGGCAGAGTTACAATTAAAAAACGTTCGGGATGTTTTGAAACTCCATCGATAATTGTTTGATTATCAGTAGCAGCAACAATATCTGTAAATGTACCACCACGGTCAGCAAAAACTTTCAACATTACTCTATTTCCTGTATAATCATCAAAAATTACGAAATAGCTCTAAGAAGATATTTGAAAAGTCGTGATTGATGTATCAAATATTTTTTACCCCTCCTTAACCCTCCCCGTATGTATTAGGGAGGGAACCGGATTTTTCTTGTTTCCCCCCTTTACAAGGGGGGACTAAGGGGGGTGACAACGCAATTAAAATCACAGTCAAACACTTTTCAAACATCCTCTAATATCCGTTGTCAATTAATATTCATCTACAAATTGAGGATGAACCCAGAGAAATTCACGGCGTTTGTTCTGCACCCGCACTAAACCACCAAAACTAGGATCTTTTTCTTTCAATAAGGCGTGTAATTCTCGCAAAATCGAGCCTTGAGCGCGGATTGCATCGCCTTCAAAGAACGAGGCATCGCTCTTGGACTTTCCAGCCAAAGCCATATCACTTCCCTTTAAAGTAGACTCGATGCTTTTCTGTCCTAAATCGAGTTGTTCTTCAATGGCTTTGTAGGTGGTATCATCCAGTATAAATTTAGTTGCCGAACCTGCCACAGGTAAGACTAGGCTTAGGGTTCCGGTCAAAATTCTGAGATAGGGGACTGCCTTAGTGAACCAGTCACGCGGCAAGTCTAATTCATAAACTCCCTTTTTCTTGTCGTTGGGATTTAAGGCTGGAAGTGGCTGACGTGCGTGTTCGCACCAGAGGGTGAGTTGAAACTTGGCACTAATCCATTTGGGGCGATCAAAAAATTTCGGATCGACAGGCTTAAAGCTAAACAGGCGCGGGCCGTCTTTTGCTTCATCGGTGAGCATCTGCATTAGTTCTGCAAACTGCTGATCGACCTGGCTTAAAATGGTACGTTGCTCTTGAGATAATACCTGAAAGCGTGCTTGATCTAGGCGATCGTACATAACCAAATCTTTGCGGATGACGTTTAGCTCGTCTTTCACAATGTATCGGAACTGCTCAATGCCAATTTCTTGGGATGGGGGTTGAGTAGTTGGCGCGTTATTCAGCAATTGATCGATGTTTTGCCATTCGCCACACCCGGAAATGGGACACGGGAACTCATGGCGATTTTTCTTTTTGCTTTCAATTAGTTTTTGTACCTCAAACAGTCCGTTTCCAGGAGCATTCATACCGCAAGTTTCAATACAGGGAACCATCACATTACAACGCAATCCTTCCCAGAAATTCTCGACTAGCCATTTAATCTCTTGCGTGAGATAGGACAAGAAACGTTCAGGATAAGCTGCTCGTACTGTGATTTTTACATCAGTGCTAACATACTCCAGCAATGCCCGACCGTTGTAGTCGTTGTCAAGCATTAAGCCGCGTTGCCAATGAATGCTGTTTTCGTAATTAGTCCGCCCCAGTGAGTATTTGTGCAATCGGACAATCAACTGGTAAAACAAACCTTCTGCTACTGCAAACTGTCCGCGACTATCCACAATGCGGCAGATTTGCACCTGTTGTCTGTCTCCCGCTTCCGGTTGCTCTCCCCAATTGGGCAATGGCTCTGGGCGTGTATCGGGAACAAGTTGAGCAATCAGGCTGGTATTGCTAGTTTCTGACGGAGCGAAAACCACTTTGTAGGATAGATCAAAGCGTTCCATCAGCCGCAGAAAGATTGGATGCAATTTTGAGGGGTAGCCTTCTTCGCCTGCAAATGGCGGATGGCTCCACAACTGGCCCAGATGCTGAAATTCCACTAAACCGTTGCGTTTGCGTGTTGTTTCATCATCCAGTACGAAGCTAATCGCCTTTGCCAGCCAGTCGGGTTTGAGGATGACGATATTGCGTAGTGTTGAATCGTTATGATAATGAATGAAATGCCCTAGTATATGGGAGATGCGAAGGAACAGTTCTGCTTGCTCCTCATCGATTCCCTCTTTAGCGCAGATGGCAATGACATCATTGTAGGGGAGATAGGCTTTGTCACTTGTCTGTAAGGTTTCCCGCACCCGTTGCCACTTTGCTGGAACGGAACGCCCCATTTCGGGAAGAGATGCAGCGACACGAGCAATAGTATCTTTTAATTCTGCAAGACCAGCGCAATCCGTCGTATCCTGGTTGGGTTTGCTGTCTACATGGAAGAAATCGATTACCGTATCTTTGCCGAATTGATCGAGAATTTCTTGTCTGTCAATGTCTGGTTGTCGCTGTCCGGGGCCGCCGTGGGTTGCAACTACTAACACCTTTGCATATGGTTCTCGATTTTTGATCAGCGTAATCCACTCTTTGACAAAGCCCTGCTGGGGGCCTTCCCGTGGCTTCCAGATAACAAGATACACGGCTGGCGCACTGAAAAACAACTGGTGCGTCGGTCGATAAACCCGTTGACCGCCAAAATCCCAGCCATTGAGTGATATCTCTGTACCACTGTCGGGATCGGTGATGATTACAGGTTTAATTTCAATTCCGTGAGTTGTGGGGCGACCATCCACCCATTCATCTCCCCGCAATGCACCCAACAGACAACTCTTGCCCACCTCACCCTCGCCAACTAGAATCAGTTTGGCTTCATTCAGAGTTATCTTTTCTTGTGCCTGTGCCAGCAGGTATTTTAAAACTGCTTCTGTGCCTTGTTTGTAAGCGGCTGCAAGGTCAGGGTTAAGAGGGTTGTTTTCGAGGTCAAGCAGTTCCAACTGGGTCAGAGATGCGATCGCTTCTGGCAGTTCGGTCAGTTGGTTGTTGCGGAGGTTAAGCTGTTGCAACCCAGTCAGGGATGCGATCGCCTCTGGCAATTCCGTCAGTTCATTACCGGAGAGGTCAAGCCATTGCAACTGAGTCAGGGATACGATTGCTTCTGGCATTTGGCCTAGTTGGTTGTTGTCCAGGTTAAGCACTTGCAACTGAGTCAGGGATGCGATCGCTTCTGGCAGTTGGCTCAGTTGGTTGTTGTCGAGGTCAAGCCGTTGCAACCTAGTCAGGGATGCGATTGCTTCTGGCAGTTGGCTCAGTTGGTTGTTGGGGAGGTTAAGCAGTTGCAACCCAGTCAGGGATGCGATTGCTTCTGGCAGTTGGCTCAGTTTGTTACCGGAAAGGTAAAGCAGTTGCAACCCAGTCAGGGATGCGATCGCTTCTGGCAGTTGGCTCAGTTGGTTGTTGGGGAGGTTAAGCAGTTGCAACCCAGTCAGGGATGCGATCGCTTCTGGCAGTTGGCTCAGTTGG
>NZ_JAVRCA010000075.1:31351-43394 GCF_034530995.1 Nostoc sp. DedQUE04
AAGCAGTTGCAACCCAGTCAGGGATGCGATCGCTTCTGGCAGTTGGCTCAGTTGGTTGTTGGGGAGGTTAAGCAGTTGCAACCCAGTCAGGGATGCGATCGCTTCTGGCAGTTGGCTCAGTTTGTTACCGGAGAGGTCAAGCAGTTGCAACCCAGTCAGGGATGCAACTGCTTCTGGTAGTTCGGTCAGTTGGTTGTTGCCCAGGTAAAGCAGTTGCAACCCAGTCAGGGATGCGATCGCTTCTGGTATCTCAGTGAGTTTTATGTTGCTGAGATTGAGTTCTATTGCTCCCTCTCGCCGTGCCTTTTCAATGCGCTGCTCTGCTTCTTGATAAGCTTTATCTCTTGCCATGAGCATAATCCTTTCTTTCGACTACCAAAATCGGAGTTATAGCCAGACTTTTATTCTATATGTCAAAAGTAGATTCAGCTTAGTACAAAATTTCATTAATTCATAGCGAATTAAATTTGGCGATACCCTGCATTGTTAATGCGTCGGCTTATATTAAAAACGCTACGCTTTTACGCAAAATTGTACCTCTAGTGGTTCTCAATTGCATGAAATACAGACCTAACCCCCAGCCCCTTCTCTGCTAGCGTTGAGGAGTAAGGCTTAAAGCCTCTCTCTTTTTAGGAGAGAGGTCAATGTGTATTGTATGCAAACGAGAAACGCTATATTTATTTTATTTTGGTTAAAAATTTAACCACGTCAAATAATATTGACAATTAGATAGCTTGCTGATTTAGCGGAATTACAATTATAAATTCTGTTCCCTGCCCAGGAGCAGAAATACATTCTAATTTCCCCTGATGTTTTTGGGTGATAATCTGATGACTAATAGATAAACCTAACCCAGTACCTTTATTAACTGGCTTAGTCGTAAAAAATGGTTCAAATAATTGTTTTTGTACCTTTTCTGGAATGCCTATACCATTATCGCCAATACGAATAACTACCTGATTTTCGCTAGTGAGTTTAGTCTGAATGCTTATCTGAGGAGTAGAGAGCGTTTCTTCCCTTACTTCCCATTCACCATTTTCCACTGCCTCTTCTAAAGCATCGATCGCATTTGCGAGAAGATTCATAAATACTTGATTCAGTTGTCCAGCATAACATTCTACTAATGGCAGGTCGCCATACTCTTTAATCACCTCAATTGCTAGATTGTTAGAAGATTTAGGTTTGAGGCGATGTTCCAGAATCATCAACGTATTATCTATACCTTCATGGATATTCACAGTTTTCATCTCTGCGTCATCTAATCGGGAAAAGTTTCGCAGAGATAAGACAATTTCTGTGATTCGTTCTGCACCAACTGTCATAGAAGTTAGCAAGTTGGGCAAGTCTGCAATCAGAAAATCTAAGTCGATCGCTTCTGTTTCTTGTTGAATTTCCTTTACTGGATTAGGATAGTTTTTCTGGTATAGTTGCAGCAATCTTAATAAATCTTGGATATATTGATTGGCATAGCCGACATTGCCAGAAATAAAATTGATTGGGTTGTTGATTTCATGCGCTACACCTGCTACCAACTGTCCCAAACTCGACATTTTTTCACTATGCACCAGTTGAGATACTAACTGCTTTGCCTCTTGCCGCAATTGTGCTTCTGAGTATCGTAATATCTGTTCTGCTTGTTTGCGCTGGGTAATGTCGTGGAGAATTACAACGTATTCCTGAAAATCCCGATGGGGTCGGTCTGAGATGGAAACTTCCAAAGTTCTGTTTTTCCCATTACCGATTAGGATTTGTTCGCTACGCTTTGTCCACTGCTGTGGATAGTAGACTAATGCGGGTAGCCATTTGTTCAGGTGATTTCCTGGCAACTCAGAGGGATTGACACCAAAGAACGATTCCGTGGCTGGGTTAGCTTGCTGGATAATACCTCGATTGTCTACGACTAAAATACCATCCTGGGCAACTGTAAAAAGGTGTTCGGCAGCAACTCTTGCTTCTGCGATCGCTACCACTTGCGGTAAACTTGTCCAACAAGCGATCGCTACTCCCACAAATGCCACGCTCATCAGTAGCACCACAAATATATTCTCACCGCCCGCAGTTGCCACTTTATTGAGTTTGACGCCAAATAACCAGCCAACTGCCACGGCGCTGCACAGTAAAAAAATCAGGATGCTCACCTGAAGAATTACTGAATCTTTGATAATTACTACAGGGCGCGTGCGATATCGCCGCATCCACCAATCAGTATGCAAAGCAGGGAAATTCACACGGCGAATTACCGCATCTATTCCTATAACACTAATGGGAAATAATAGCCCAATCAGCAAGTTGAGCCAACCCCAAGCAAATCCGCCCACCAATAGCACCACAACTTCTAACAGCAGAATAGCCAGGGATATGCGAGGAAATAAAACTTCGGGGCGATCGCGCCGAAGCCAAAGCCCCAGATGCAGTAACATAAAGGAGACAAACCAACCGATGTTACCAACAGCGACGATTCGCGCTACATCTCCCCAAATCAAATAGATTAAGCACAATCCCAGTGTCAATGTCAATGCAGGGACAAACACACCCCGACGTGAAACAACAGAAAATACTGGTGAAATGTGTTTATCTAAAGCCAGTTGATACAAAATTCGCGGGCAATTAGAAACCACTGTTGCCGAACCTAAAAGACTTGCAGCTACTAGTAAAAAAGAAACACTTACACCAGCGAATCTTCCCCAAAAGGGCTGGGAAGCTGCCACCAGATTTAGGAAAGCATTATCTTTAAGGTTGGGATTTGTTGCTAACCGCATCACTACCCAAGACCCTCCCAAAAAGATGAGTGGCATCATCCAGGCGGCAACGTTTAGAAACCGTAGCGTCTGGGTGGGGTGGCGGCTATCAGCGACAAAGGAAGAAGCCGTTTCACAGCTGTAGGTTGCATAAGTGACGAAAAAGAACCACTTTGCCCAATCCACGAAGCTCAAAGATGACCAACTGTTAGGAAAAAACCCAGGACTAACGGGAGAAAACGCTAACCAGCCAAGACCTTGGATACAGAAAGTTATTAGCAGTGCAAAGGCTGGAATTACAAAAAACAAATGTAAAATACTCAGGGCGCGAGTCCCACTAAACGCCACAATAAAAGGCAACAGTGTAAAGCTAATATCCAGAAAGATGTCTGGACAGGTGATACCCAGCGTCTCTAAATTTACTTTAATTAAATCTCTGAGTACGATTGTATTCACTGACAGGTAAGAAACCCAGTTGAGGAGGTATCCAATTGCTGCATAGCGAGCTAGTCTTGGGTAGTTATGCAGTAGCTTGGTAGCATAGTTAGGTGTTCCTCCAGCTACATTGATGAAATGCAAACCTAAGCGTTTTACCTGATAGTTAAGCAGCATTCCAAAAATCACCGCAGGTATCCAAACAAAAATAGCTTGGGAACCTAGAGCAGCATGAATCGCTGGAACCAATGCTGTCCAAGAAATATGAGCTGTCAAACCAAAGCCCCAACTTTCAACAGCACTCAAGCTTCTAGTCAAACGAAGGGAAGAAGATTGGCCCAATGTGGAATGAGCAAAATCGGACATGATTAGCAGTGTTCGGTGGGATACTTTAATTAAGCTTATTAGCTAGAGTTCCCATCTCTTAAATATTCAGAATAAAAACTTTCTGTATGGAATCATACTTAAATGTTACGACATCTATCATCAAAGAAAATTTGCTTCACAACACTAGCGTTTATTGCCCTCATCCCCCAACCCCTTCTCCCAATTTGGGAGAAGGGGAGCCAAGCCAATTTCAAAGTCCCTCTCTTCCAAGTTGGGAGAGGGATTTAGGGTGAAAGCTCATTGATTTATCCAAAAAGTCTATTAGACAATTGGCGAGCGTGTATCTGCCAAGGTGGGAACTTTGACTTCTGTTTCGGCTTGTAAGTCAAAGTCATACCACTCGTTACGCCATTGCAGGCGAAACTTCAAACGCGTCCAGTTAGATGGTAGATTGGGACAGGCAATGGGGCCAAATTGAGTCATCCGAATACCGGCAAACCCGAAAACTACTGCTTGCCATACTCCTCCAGCACTGGCAGCGTGAATTCCTTCGGCGGCGTTCAGTCTGACATCATCTAAGTCTACCAAGGCCGATCGCATAAAATGTGTATAGGCTTCAGTTGGTTGATTGAGGTCGCAAGCTAAAATTGCATGAATGGCTGGGCCTAATGAAGAACCATAACTGTGGTCGGTGCGCTGGTTGTAATAGTCCCAGTTGGTGGCGAGGGTGTTATAGTCATAACGTTCGCGCAATAAATACAAGAGCATCAACACATCTGGCTGCTTGAGAATCTGCTTTTGGTTTGTAGCTTCAATTCCCAACAAACTTTGCAGGGATTTGCTGCGCGGTTCGTAATCAGCGAGGTTAACGTCTTCTAGCTGGAAAAAGCCTTCAAATTGCTCAATTAAACCTGTTTGAGCATCTTCATTGACAAATAAACGCTCTTGGATTTCTGCCCAATGGTGCAGACGCTCTGTAGTTAAGTTGAGTTTTTGCACAAGTTGTGCTGAGGTTTCAGGATAAGCTTGTTTGAGCCAATCCCACAGTGCCAAAGCTGACTGCAAATGCCACTGTACCATAAGATTGGTGAAGGCATTATTATCGATGCGATCGTGATATTCATCGGGGCCAATTATATCTAGGATGTCATAACTGTGACGCTCTTGGTTCCACTGCACTCGACTTTCCCAGAAAACAGCCGTATCAAGGATAATTTCGGCGCCATAATCTCGCATCCAGTCATCATCGTTGGTAGACTGCCAGTAGTGCAAAATTGCATAAGCGATATCTGCGGTGATATGCACTTCAATATCACCGCACCAGATGCGGATTAATTCACCGTTGGGAGCCGGAACCCAACGCGGAGTTACTTCATCGCCAGTAGTGGCACTTTCCCAAGCAAACATCGCTCCTTGATAACCGGCTTCTTGAGCTTTGCGTCTAGCTCCTGGTAGGGTGTGGTAACGGTAGGTAAGCAAGTTACGCGCTAGAGCTGGTTGAGTTAAGGTGAGGAAAGGTAGGATGAATATTTCTGTATCCCAAAAGATATGTCCGCTATAAGCAAAACCAGAGAGAGCTTTGGCAGGAATGCTTACCCGATTGTCGTGACGCGGTGTTACAGCTAGTAATTGGAAGAGATTGTAACGGACGCTCAATTGAGCCAAGCGATCGCCTTCTATAATAATGTCACTGTCTTGCCACACTTGCTCCCATGCAGTAATGTGAGCTGCCAATAAAGTAGTATATCTCGGTTCCTCAGCAAGTCTTTGTAAAGCGGCGGCAATGGGGATTTCTGTCTCTCGTGAAGTAAACAGGGTGACAATTTTTTCTACAGTTACCGTTTTTCCAGGATATAACTCTAAGGTAGTTGTCAAAGTGGGAGAAGTAGAAGTCTTTTCGACGCTCACAGGTGCAGTCTCATCACCATCTACCACTAACTTAGCTGCCATCCCAACTTGAATATTTGAGTGGAGAGTTGTACTGTTTAACCAGAGAATCTGATTGATGCCACCTTGGTTTAAGGTTCGCCAATGTTTGATGCCTTGGGTATGTGGTTCGCTGTCAAATCCAGCTTCGACGGTAATTTCACCCTCAAAGTCTACCGATGTAATTTGAGCGCGAATCGCCAAAACGTGTTGGTCTGCTAAACTGGTGAAACGCTCGAAGTGAAAATCTAGGGTATGACCATTAGGACTACGCCACCGCACATCACGGCTAACTAAACCTAAGCGTAAATCGAGCCGACGTTCGTAGTTGAGAATTTCACCACTGTCCATACTAAAGCGTTCCCCTGCTACTTTCACCACCAATGGCAGCCAGTTGGGACAGTTTACCAATTCGGTATGAGTAATTGTCACATCATCATAAACACCGTGGATCAGTACGCCTGGAAAATCTTGGGGATATCCTTCTTCAAATGTACCCCGCACTCCTAACAACCCATTACCAAGAGTGAAAACAGTTTCTTTGTGATGCAACTGCGCCGGGTTAAACTCCGTTTCAATAACGTTCCAGTCAGTATTGTCAATTAATTGCTGATTTTGCTGAGAATTGGAAGTGGACACGTTGAGCATGAGTGATAAAACCTATGTCTTGGGCTGGGTAGAATGCGGTAAAATTAGGAGCAATCTTGAGCGCCGAGATTAAAGATAATCTGAACGCCAAAAAATACGCTTCTGATAACAGTAGCGTTTCACTTTTCATCTGTCTACAGTTAGATTTATTTAAAAATGCCAGTTATAACTCATAAATCTCAACTAGTTACGAATTGATTCAGTTTTTCATCAATTTCTTTGATATTTACGATTAAGGCAAGACGCGATGAATCGCCGTCTTTGTCTTTGTGATGGACGTTAGTCATATTTTGGCTGGTAAAATCTACAGGTGCAGTTATGTAACGTTTTGTTCTTTTAGCAGAAGTGGTATATTGGCACTTGACCTGACCGAGTACAAACTATGCATAAGCCCACAGGACAGCAAACTAGAGGTGTTGTACTCAGTACTACAGGACAGGAAGGGAGAGTGCGCAGATGAACAAAAATACTGGGCAAGGTAGTGTTTTTTCCCTGTTTAAAGGCGTACCTCTAAGTGGCATCTTGGTAGCGTTGTTTGTGCTGCAAATCTTGCTAGCTGTGGGATTGACTGCATACTTGTCAATCGGAAACGGGCAAAAGGCAATCAATGAGGTAGTTAACGAATTACGTCATGAAGTTGCCAATCGAGTCGAGCAGAATTTACTAACTTACTTGGCAACTGGGCGTCAGGTACTAGGGAGTAATCAAAATATCATTAACATGGGGTTGCTGAAGATAGAAAATCTGGCAACCTGGGAGTCATACTTAATCGAGCAGTTAAAGATTTTTCCAGATGCGTTGGCAATAACTGCAAGCAATGAGCAAGAATATTTAGCGGTGGAAAAGTTCAACGATCGCCAATTTTTACTCAGAAAAGCCGATAAGTCAACTGGGTATGACCTTTACACCTACATAATTGATTCTCAAGGTCAACGTACTCAATTACCAGAGGTAATCAAAAACTATGATGCGCGATCGCGTCCTGATTATCAAACAGCAGTTACCGCCAAAAAGTTTAGCTTTAGTCAGATTTTTACACCCCGCACTGAACCAACGCTCTTAATTAGTGCTTCTCTTCCCATTTATAATTCCCAAGGCGAACTACTCGGAGTCAACAGCACTCTCACTCACTTATCACAAATTGGGAATTTGCTGCAAAACATCAAAGTTGGCAAGTCTGGGCAAATTTTTATTATCGAGCGATCGGGGCTATTAGTTGCAAGTTCTACCAACGAAGAACCATTCCGCTTACAAAATGGTAAACCCATTAGATTAGCAGCTTCTCAAAGCGGCAATTTTTTGACTCAAGCAACCGCTAAATACTTAACAACTAAATTTAGTAACTTTGACCAAATTCAAGGTTTACAGCAACTAGATTTTTCCTTGGAAGGCAAACGGCAATTTTTAGAAGTTAGACCCTTCGAGGGCGAAAAAAATGTCAATTGGTTGATAATAGTGGCTGTCCCAGAAGCAGACTTTATGGGACAAATTAATCGCAACATTCAAACTACAATTTTTCTTTGTTTAGGAGCGTTGGGACTAGCTATTATATTGGGAATTGCCACCGCTCGGTGGATTACTCAACCAATTTTGTACTTTAGCAGGGCGACAAAAGATTTAACTGATTTTACCAACAGCGACTCAGTGGTGAAAGTACAAGGAATTCAAGAATTAGAGGTGCTGGGTGGATTTTTAAATGAGGTGGCGCAGGATTTACGCAAAACCTTTACTGCACTGATTAGCAAAAATAAGGATTTAGAACTGCAAGTTAAACAGCGAACTCAAGAATTACAGCACGAGGTTGAAGAACGCATTAACAGCGAACGAAAACAGGGACAGCATCATCAAGTACTTATAGAATTGGCAAATCACAAAGCGATTTTTGAAGGAAATTTAGAAACAGCATTCAAAGCGATCGCCCAAAAAGCAGCCAATGCCTTAGAAGTAGAGCGAGTCAGTGTATGGTTATTCAATGACGAGCGTACCAAACTACAATGCATAAGTCTCTATGAACGTAGCAATCAGAAATATTCAGCAGGTTTAGAACGCAACGTTGCAGATTATTTCATCTACTTTAAAGCCCTATTAGCTTCTGGTACTATTGCCGTCTCTGACACTCGCACCGATCCACGGGTACAAGAATTATCGGATAAATTGCTCGAACCAAATAATATTGTGTCCCTAATTGATACCAGTCTTTGGGTTGGAGGCAAAATGGTAGGAACAGTATTGTACGAGCAGGTTGATATTCCCCGGAAATGGGAACAGAGCGAGGAAAACTTCGTTAGAGCGATCGCGGAAATTGTCACTCTAACTTTAGAAGTAGGCGATCGCAAACGCGCAGAATCCGCTCTACGTGAGGCTAAAGAAATCGCCGAAGTCGCAAATCGTGCTAGAAGCACCTTTTTAAGAAACATTAACCACGATCTCAGGACTCCTTTAAACTCAATTATGGGAATCACAGAGGCACTCAAAGAGCAAGTATACGGCCCTGTAAATGAAGAACAGCGCCAGTCTTTAAATATGCTCGAATCTAGCAGTAAGAACTTACTAGAATTAATTAATCAAATCCTTGACTTTACCGATACCGAATCCAGCAAAATCGAACTGCAACTAGCTGCTACTTCGATTCAGGAAATATGTGACTTCTGCTTGACTTTTGTCAAACATTTAGCCTTCCAGAAAAATATCCGGCTGACGGCACAAATCCCTGAAGAACTCGAACCCATCCAAGTCGATGAAGGCCGCATTCGCCAAGTATTTATCAACTTGTTAACTAACGCGATTAAGTTTACTAAAGAAGGAGGCGAAGTCTGGATTGAAGTCCAGCCAAGTTCTAGCAATGAATATATCTTTATCAGCGTGGTAGATACTGGTATTGGGATGCTTTCCGATGACTTATTTAAATTATTTCAACCATTTGTCCAAGTTGAAAATACTTCTAATCCTCGTTCTCCGGGTACTGGTTTAGGATTAGTAATGGTGCAAAAAATTGTTGAGTTACATGGTGGAACTGTCCACGCCGAAAGTCAGTTAGGCAAAGGTAGTCGATTTACTGTGAAACTTCCTTGGAAAAAGGCGAGATAATCGAGAGTCTAAGAGGATGTTTGAAAAGTGGTATGTTGTGATTTTAATCGAATTATTACCCCCCTTAATCCCCCCGATATATTGGGGGGAAACAAAAAAATCCGGTTCCCTCCCCTTTACAAGGGGAGGGTTAGGGTGGGGTAAAACTCGGATTTGTCAATCATTTCTAACTTGTGTGTAAACGGTAGCTTTATAAGGGGAGAGTTAGGGTGGGGTAAAAAATATTTGATAGATCGATCATGACTTTTCAAACATCCTCTAAGCGATATGACGATAAGTATTAAACGGTAATCCAGTGCGCTGCTTCACATCAATCAAGGATTTATACTCACCTCGTTGCTGCCTTTCGGCTACAATTTGCTCTGCGATCGCTCCATCTAATCCACAGGTAATTAATTCATCAGTTGAATATGTATTTAATCGTTTCCAAGAACAATCAGCTTCTTTTTTGTAGTTGTATCTAAAAGTAATCAGTGGTGTAATTCGATCTACTTGCTTTTCAGGAATTCCGGCTATTTCGATTAACTCTTCTACATGAGTGAAAACATATCCCTCATTCATCAACGATTCGATGTTATTTGCATAAACTATCGGTAGTCCTAAATAGTTAACTAATTCATGTTTTGAGCATTCATTAATATCTATTTTCTCACGAGTATTCGCAACTAACTTAGCTAACTCTTGTTCTTCGGGAATTGGTAAATTCTTTGGATAAGTTTTGATTAAATAAGATTTTTTGAGATAGAAGGCAATGCCAATTTGAGCTATCCAGGGCACAAATGCTAAACTATTAGCGGATAAAGCTAAAGCTAAAATAAAGATGCTAATCCCTAGAACAACCCAAGTTTTTGTCTTGGATTTATAACCTGCATAGACAATCGCAAATCCCCCCAATGTCGGAATTAATGATAACCATACCCAAGCAGGAGTTTGTTGAAACCAAGATTTAGATTGTGACATCATAAATCGATTAATAGTTTTAATTTACAAAGATTTCAGAAGCTTCTGGCGCTTTTCTTCATATTCTTCTGCGGTAATTATCCCAGAATCAAAAAGATTTTTTAAATCAGCTAGCGCACTGGTTGCATCTTTTGCAGAGACTGCTCCACTTGTGCTTGCGATAACTTGATTATACTTGGTATTGAATTCGGTATCTGACATCAAAACTAAGACGAAGAATTCAACAAAGGCTATTAAAGATGGAATACAAGTCCAAAAAAACAATAAGTACAAAATACCTGCTACATTTTCTCCTAAATAAAATTTGTGGATTCCCAGCCACCCGCCAAAAAAGCAAAGTATAATTGCTGTAGATTTAGTCTTCATAACATTTACTCCCTTAGTGAACTCTAATAAATATCTATTGGCATATAATACAACCGAACTTTTTGGCCTTCTTTGATTATTTATGTGATTTGTTAGTGAATTTTGCCGTCAAAAAATAAATAACGATTATACCTAGCTGACATTCCATTAAGACTAAATATCCTTTAACTATGTAGTTTAAATCTAGATTGGAATTTACATAAAAAATCAAAGAACCAATTGCTAGATACAGAATTAAATGCAACTGATTAAATTTAAGTTTTAGTCTTTCGCTATTCAAGTTGCTCATCAGTAGATAAAATTATATTGAACAAGAGTTGCTTATCAACAATTAAGCAGTTATTTACAAATTTGTTTGGTTTAACAGATATTAACTGCTATTTAAAGCTAATCTTAGTTAATTTCTATCTGTTAAACCTCACGAATTTTACCGAGTTTGCTTATAGTTACATCAATAGACTTACGTAAAGTTTCTGATGACTAAAGTTAAAATGCACAGCATAAAAATCACTGAAGTTTTGCTTTCTTTGCTTTTCTAGACAACAAAACAATGCAACATTCAAGCATGAGAGATTGCAAGTTTACTAAAAACAAGCTTTATTTCAGTAGCAGCAGACTTTAATTTCAGGGCGCTTTTATGCAGTTGTAGCATCCTTAACAACTGCTTCCTCTAAAGTCGATTTCAAGCGGGTTGCTCTACTTTTACGGATGCGATCGCTTTTGCGAACACCACCCGCCATCTGATATTCATAGCTATCTTTGCCGTACTTAAAAGCAACTCCCAGGAGCATTTTTTCACTCAGATCGCTCAAAGTTTTTTCCAACTCTTTCATCTCACTTTTATAAGAATCAATCACAGCCAGAGTGGTATTATAAGCATCTATTTTACTGCGGTACTGCTGAATTACTTGTGCGACATTTTGCAAGTTGCGAGCATCCCCAAAATCCATGCTGGGATCGATTGCTTTGAGTCCGGCGATTCTCAATTCAGCTTTTTCTAGAACGCGATATGTACGCTTTTGACGAGGCATAATTATGTTCTTTTTATGGTGTTCTAGAGCTAGCTTGCCTTACTAAAGCTTAATTTTGGTTGAGTAGAATCCACAGTATTTGGTGTTTATTACAACAATCTACTCAGCAATGTTAACTAAAGCTATGATGTTTGTCAGGAAAATCGTAGCGATCGTAACTAAATTTGTAAAAATGTAACGAAAACTATAATATTTGTAACGAAAATCGTCGTGATGGTAACTAAACTCGTTATTTTAGTCACAAATTTGTCAGATTGTCACAAAAATTGTAGTGATTGGTAATTAAACACAGCTTCAGCCAAGCGATCGCTCTTGTGTCACTGTTAAAGATCCTTAATTTCATCCTGGGATATGTCAACGAACTTAATTGCGATCGCTCAGAAACTTAACCAGATAATCCAACTTCTCAAAAGATATCAAAGCTATAACTTGTTAATCCCTAAAATAGCAAAAATCATTGACACGCTAAGTATATAGGACTCCTATTTGATTTTTGAAAAAACTCCGTACATCTGGAGAGTAGCG
>NZ_JAVRCA010000076.1:0-14184 GCF_034530995.1 Nostoc sp. DedQUE04
CATTTGTTATTTCGGAGTACCCATTTGTTATTTCGGAGTACCCATTTGTTATTTCGGAGTACCCATTTGTTATTTTGGAGTACCCATTTGTTATTTCGGGGTACTCATTTGTTATTTCGGGGTACCCATTTGTTATTTCGGGGTACTCATTTATTGATTTTGTGATTACTGTTGCTGATTGCACTTATTCTCAAACAACAAATTGATATGACAAATGAGTAAAAACACAGGCAAACTCGTAATTATTTCGTTGAACTTTTAATGAAATAAATCCACAAAACTACCCATCTCAGGCAAAAGGATACTCCACTATGTTGAACAAGGAATTATTAAAAAAGGATGTGTTATGTCTTTAAAAACTCGTGGTTCTGCTGCTGTTGACAAAGCCCAACTTCGTCTCGCCTTGCTTAAATCTATTGATGAAAATCTGGATTTAGGACATGGGTTAACTATTGAAGCCTACAACCACTTAATCAATACTACCCGTGCAATGGTAGAAGCTAATAATACGCTGGTGTCCAATCTGGAAGAATCGCGTAAAACAGTAACCCAGATGGATAAAGCTCTCTCCGAAATGTCTGAACGAATGCTAAGTGGAGTTGCAACTGTCTACGGCAGAAACAGTATAGAGTATTCCAAAGCTGGCGGCTCTAATCGCAAACGAAATAAACAATCTACTTCAAAAGTTACTCCACTTGTAGCGATTCTTACTACTCAACCTACTCAAGCTGCAATTGCCAATGCGTCAACTAACGGTAATGACACAGCTCCTTTGCTGCAATAATCCACCTGATACCAATTTTATATGAGGCTACACATTATTTTGACCCCTCCCAACCTCCCCTTGGTAAGGGGAGGTGCCGCAGGCGGTGGGGTTCTTTCTATGCGCCTTCATAAAGAATTGCTATAAGCTCCATATACAGCAAAATTCAGAATTTATGAGTCAGAATTCAGGAGTAAGACATGGTTTATATCTGGGTAACAGACTTAGCTTGTGTACCTCAGCAACTTGAAATATGCTGTATAAATTGTTGCTTTTCAAAAAGATGACAAAAATTTGTCACCAATACATACGGAAGCGGATTAATAGGTTTGATGACAATAATTTGTCACAACGAGATCAATGTGTCACCGACGACAAATAATTAGTTACTGTACACTTGATTTATGCCAAACTCTAATATTGAGGAATACTTTCACCAAAGCCGATGATGGGATTTGAACCCACGGCCTGCTGATTACGAATCAGCTGCTCTACCACTGAGCCACATCGGCGTACACAATCTAAGAGTATAACATGATTTAATCATGGTAGATCAAAATCCTAAAAATCGCCTTAATCCTGAACAGTATGCCAGCCTGAAAGCAGAAATAGCTGCTCCTTTTCGCGGTTTACGACAATTTTTTTACATTGCTTTCGCTGCTTCTGGTTCACTCGGTGCATTCGTCTTTTTCTTCCAAGTGCTTGCCGGACGCGATGTTGAGAGCGCTTTGCCTAATTTAGCTCTCCAAGTAGGAATAGTTGCTTTAATGATTTTCTTCTGGCGCTGGGAACAGCGTCGGCAACAACGCCCCAATTCGAGTAAAAATCCTAATTCTTAAAGGGAGAAATCTTAGCTAGTTAATTTTTGACTACTTTTTTTTGATATATCTTTTCTTCAAATTTACTCATGCTTTTATGAAGATTAAAATATCCAGAAAGAAAAAGTAAAAAAATTATTAGGAAATCTCAAAAAGCAAAAATTTCTGAGAAAATGGAAATCATTGAAACGGGGTCAGCCAATATAAAGACCCTGACCATAAACTCAATCACATTCAAAGGGGTCAGCTATATTTAAAGACCCCAAATTTTATGATTCAAAAACCCTAAAATTAAAAAACTACTATATTGAAAGCGCCAGACTGATAATTTATTAGTCTGGCGCTTCCAATTTGCTAACTAGACATTTATTGAACTGTTACCAAATAAGATGAAGGAATTGGTTGGGCACGTCCAGCATTGACAAGTGCCTGATAAACAAAGGCAGCAACTTCGGCTCTAGTCGCTTCACGATTAGGATTGAGTTGCTTGGCTGTGGGATAGTTGATTACTAGTTGCCGTGCAGTTGCGGCGGCAACTGGTGCGATCGCATAATTAGGAATCTGAGCAGCATCAGTGTAAAAGGAAACGACATTTTGATTACTTGCAGTTAAGCCCAAACCATTAGCTAAAGAGACTAACGCCTGCACTCTCGGAATTTGCTGCTGTGGCTTAAAAGTGCCATCGGGATAACCAGAAACAAATTGACTCTGGTAAGCAGATTGAATGGCAGCGTAAGCCCAGAAATTGCTTGCTACATCCTTAAATTTAATTGCTGGACGTTTAACTGCTGGCGTTAAAGCTTTAGTGACAATAGTGGCGAATTGAGCGCGAGTTACAGGTTCATTGGGTTTAAAGCTGCCATCAGGAAAGCCCGCAATAATATTTTGCGAGGCTAGAGCTTCGATGTAGCTTTTTGCCCAGTAATTTGCTGGTACATCTTTAAAGGCAACAGCCCCTCCAGGCGGTACATCAACACTGGCGGCAACAAAATCTACTGAGCCAAAAATCTTTTTCTGATCGATATCGTTGCCAACAGCGACAATTTTACTGGTTTTGGTGGCATTGTTCACATCATAACGAGTGTTATTGCGGATAAGATTGCCACCAGGATTTTCGTTGGTGCCAAGGTCGGGTGAAGCGTTGACAGTTGCTACTACTCCATCCCGCTTATTATTTTGAATGACATTTTTACGCAATACGGGCTTCGCTGACTCTGAGATAAAAAGACCGTCTTGGTTTTCGATAATTTGGTTTTCTACAACTAGAGGTGTGGAAGTGCCACCGATCGCCAGACCAAAACCAGTATCCTGAAATAAGTTATTCCGAATTTCTCCTTGGGCAGCTCTAGCAACTGAAATCCCATTCCCTTTGTTTTGCACAAAGAGATTACTTTCAACTTTGGGATTGCCTGTACCCGTGACAAAAACACCTTCTCTGACACTGTTAGTAAAAGTACTGTTTTTGATAGTCGGATTAGTTGACTCCACCCACACAGCCGTACCCCGACTATTTGGGTTGGTGACGCTGACACCAGCGATCGTGGTATCTTGCTCGGCCAGGATGGTAATGTCTTGTCTGGCAAAAGTGCGACTAGTGTAGAAGCCTCCACCTGTAATCAATATCGCCTGACCTTTAGTAGCTTCATCACCCCGCAGTGTCACCCCTGGTTTAAGTAAAAGCGGGAAGGTTTCACCACTTTCTTGGTTATAGTTACCAGGTGCTAATTGAATAACTGCACCTGCTTGGGCTTGACTGAGAGCGAAACTTATGCTTTTGTACGGTGCTGCCGAGGTGGCACCAGCACCAGCCCTATCTGCACCAGTTGCTGGATTAACGTAAATCGCTGCGGCAGTTGCAGGAGCTTGGGCTGTGCGAGTTGGGGCGATATATTCTGGATGAGTCGCACCAGCATTAACCTCACTAGGTAGTAGTGAACCACTAGAAACAACAAGCATTGCCGTGAGTCCGGCTCCCACGCGCAAAGAATATTTGAGATGATTGCTAGAAAGAAGGCGAAAATTTTTCGCAAGAGTAATGTGATAACCCCGATATTTCATTTTTTGAGTCTGTGATGTGCTGAATTACAGTATGTCGAACAAGGTTAAAGATAACAGCGTTGTAGCTGCTCTAAAACCCATGCAAAACTATACTGGATGATTAGCACTGATTCAGCTAAATTCCTTAGAGAGGTTACAGAACTTATACATTAGTTATATTGTGTTATTCAGAAAATTTTCTTAGGGGCACTATGAGGATGAGGCGATTTTTTAGTATTCCCTAAAGCTAGATGCTGCAACTAATTCTGCTGGAATATCATCGCAGAAAAAAGCAAACCTATTGGAAATCGAGAGAAATGCATTTTAATTTTTTATGGCTGCATCGCATCTTAGTTTTAGTAGGCATTATCTGTCTTCTGTTTTTGTCCACTCCTGCCTTTGCAGCAGAACGAGTAGTCCTGAAGTATGGTATTTTCCGTGAATCACTTTCTGTAGAGGAAATATCCACCTTTGCCGAAACAGGTGAACTCTCACCTTTACTAAAAGTGAATTTAGCTTTGGCGCGACAAGACCCCAAAGCCATTCGTCAGTATTTAACACAGCCAGTAAAGGTAAACGCTGTATTTTTAGATAGAGCGCTAAATAGCCAGATTGGTAATATTATTTTGGATCGAGTTAGTCAAGTTATTTCTACACCGTCTCAAAGAGCAAATCGGCAAGCTTTACGAGCCGCTTTGGTACTTTCTGCGAATCAAGACGGGCAAGTGTCGCTGATTGAAATTATTAAGAATTATCCCACAAATGAAGTGGAAGTTGATGGCGATTGCTTGCAGGGTGCATACCGTCAACTCCGTCGTTTGCAAACAAACCTACAAGATTTATTTGGTCTTTAGTAAGCTAAAGTTTCTAAAGTTTCTCTTAAATACCGCTGTACCTGCTGTTCCAAGCGAATTCCGTGTAATTGAGCATCCCGTTCTAGTTGCCAGCGTTGAAAACCGGAACTATTGGAGATGGCACATTTGAGACTATACCAAATTTCAGTATCATCAGAAAATTGGCGATCGCTAGAAGCTGGAATTTGAGCCATAGTTCCTCATTCCTTTGTTTTTCTTCAACGGTAACTGGGTATTGGCAATGGGGCATTGGGGAGCCACTGCGGTCTTGGGGTCTCCCCAAGTGGAGCAAGTGGCGTCATTGATTATTAGTTATTCTCCTCTGCACCCCTGCATCTTCTGATACTTATTTGTAGCCCTTTAAAGTTAAATAATATACTTTACGGCCTGCTACGAATCTGTATTTATCTTAAACAAGGATTGTAATAATCGAGGCACGATTTGATTAACTCGCACCCCTAAAATTGTGAAATCTTGCTTAATCTTTTCTAAAGATAATGGTTCTATGCCAGCAAATTCTGTGTCATTAGTCACCAAAACTCGCATTACACTCACAGGTACTTGTAAAAATAGATTGCCACCCAAAAATGCTAATCCCGCCAGCACTAATGCAACACTGCGCCATTGTGGGAGAAATTTAGCTGAATCTGCTACTAATGGGGCAATTTGGTAAAGATACCACAGTATCCCAACCGACAAGGCTGCTGCCACCAATGCCAGGATACGATTTACCTTTGTATTAATTAAACAGAGAATTTTTCGCTGCCGCTCAGTCAGATTTTCTGGTTTTTGGGCTATTCCTAAAAGAGCAAATATATAAAAAGGGCGACGCAACTGCATCCATAGCAGGGGGAGAACACCAATGGCGCCAACTAACAATAGCTCCATCCAGACTGGTAAAAATGGCTCGCCTACAGACAAAAACAATAAGCAGAGTACTAAAAAAACAGGCAACGTCGCTAATCCAGCGACGTGAATCCACAAAATAGGTTCAGAGCGAAATGAATGCATATTATAAAAAGTTGTGAGTTAAGAGTTAGGAGTTAGGAATTAGCAGTCTTTAACTCCTAACTCCTAATTTATCACTCCTAACTTCTAACCATTTTACCCTCAACACTATCTCGTTAAGGTGAGAGTGCGGCGCTTCGTAACCATTTGATAGGCTTCGATGATGTCACCTTCAACCCAATCATTGAATTTATCGATGCCGACACCGCATTCATAACCGGCGTTGACTTCACGGCTATCTTCTTTCATCCGTTTTAGGGAGTCCAGAACGCCTTCATAGATCACCTTACCGCCGCGTCGCACCCTGACTTTACAGTTGCGAACTAGCTTGCCAGATTGAACGTAGCAACCGGCAACAGCACCGCGACCGACTGGGAAGACGGCACGGACTTCGGTTTGACCCAAGGGTTCTTCCACCAACTCTGGTTCCAAAAGACCTTCCAAGGCATCTTGGATATCTTCTAGGAGTTTGTAGATTACGTTGTATTCACGAACATCTACACCCGCTTCATCGGCAGCTTGTCTGGCACCACTAGCGAAGGTGGTATTGAAGCCAATAATTACAGCGTTACTGGCAGCTGCTAAGTCGATATCTGTCTCGGTGATTTCCCCAGCAGTAGCCAACAGCATCCGAATTTGGACTTCGTTTTGCGGAATTTGCTTGAGCGCTCCCACAATGGCTTCCACGGAACCTTGTACGTCTCCCTTCAAGATCAAGTTGAGTTCTTTCAACTCGCCTTCTTGTGCTTGAGCCGACAAGGTTGTAAGGGTAACACGACCCTGTAACAAACGGGATAAGCGTTGTCTGTCTGCGCGATCGCTAGCAAGCGCTCTGGCTTCTTTTTCGTTCTCGAAGACCTCGAACTCGTCGCCGGCAGCCGGCACATCACTTAAACCCAGTACCTCGACAGCAAATGAAGGAGAAGCAATCTCTACTCTCTTGCCTCTGTCATCTACCATCGCCCGGACTTTACCGAAGGCCGAGCCAGCTACTAAGATATCTCCCACATGCAGGGTACCATTCTGAATTAGCAGGGTAGCAACTGCTCCCTTAGCTTTATCCAGATGTGCTTCAATGACAGTTCCTTTGGCGGTACGATCTGGGTTGGCAGATAGTTCTGCAACCTCTGCTACTAAGAGAATCATCTCTAAGAGCGTATCCAGATTTTCACCTCTGATGGCGCTCACGGGAACCATGATTGTCTCACCGCCCCAGTCTTCTGATGTCAGACCATACTGAGTGAGTTCTTGTTTAACGCGTTCTGGCTGTGCCCCTTCTTTGTCAATTTTGTTAATTGCAACAACAATTGGCACTCCAGCAGCTTGGGCGTGGCTAATGGCTTCAATGGTTTGGGGACGGACACCATCATCAGCAGCGACTACTAAGACGGCAATATCTGTTACCCGCGCTCCTCGTGCCCGCATAGCTGTAAAGGCTTCGTGACCAGGAGTATCCAGGAAGACTATCTGCTGTGGTTTCCCCTCATGTTCGACATCCACATGGTATGCACCGATGTGTTGAGTGATCCCGCCAGCTTCGCCAGCAGCCACCTTTGTTTTGCGGATTGAGTCGAGCAGGGTTGTTTTACCGTGGTCTACGTGACCCATGATTGTCACCACAGGCGGACGGCGGTGGAGATATTCTTGGTCTTCTGCACCGACCATTTCCGTAATTTTTCGAGCTTCTGCTTCTCGTTCGGCGGTTTCGACTTCTATTTCTAGTTCTTTTCCTACCAGGGTAATTGTGGGAATATCCAGATTTTGAGTGATACTCACCGCCATACCTTTAAGGAACAGGATTTTCACAATCTCTGTATCGGGAACGGCTAAAACGTCAGCCAGTTCTTGCACAGTCAACGGCCCTGTGATCGTCACTTTTTCGGGGCGATCGCGCTTTGTCTCGGCTTCTTGGCGACGGTTTTGGTGATTGTCACGCCCAGAACCAGACTTGGAACCAGACCTGGAACCAGACTTTCTGGCTCTTGCAGTTGGGGCGCTAGCAAGGGTTGCACCTGGTATCTGTACAGGTCGAGTCGCTTTCGGTTTGGGAGGACGAGCGATAGAAAGGCTGACTTGGACTGTGGCTGGTGAGTCGATATCGTCATCATCTAGCAAATCTTCTTCAAACTCATCATCAAGTATGGGTTTGATTCGCTTACCTTTGACGCCAGCTTTTGCCTTCTCTTTAACCTCGTCAATTATTTCCTCTTCTACCCACTTTTTGCCGCCTTTGGTCGGTCGAGGCGGACTTGGGCGTTTCAAATCAAGGAGATCCGGTGTGACTGGTTCATCACCCAATCCTTGAGATTTGCTCGCTATGCCTGACATCTGTCTGGGTGGAGTAGCAATCGGCATTGCGGCTGCTACTGCTTCACCTGGACGTGCCGGTCTGGGTCTTTGTCCCTCTCCCAGTTGTGATGGGGCAGATGGTCTATTACCTCTCTGCTCTGGTCTGCTGGGTGCAGGGGTAGGACGACTTGTCCTTTGTGGCGCACTTGGTGGAGACTGGTCTGTTGGCAGTTTAGCGACTCTTGGCTTAATTTGTTCGCGATCGCCTTCCGCAGGACGTAGCCGTTGGTCGCGTTTGAGGATCGGTTTATCTGCCTGAGATACTGGCGGCTCATCTACCACCTGGGCTTCTTCTGCCGCAGGCCTGGCTGGAGGAGCAACTAGTTGTGGTTTGATCGGTTTTTCCGATTTTGGTCTGGGTGGAACTATTTTTTCCGGTTTTTGGGATGCTATTTTTTCCGGTGCCGGATTTGGATTAGGCGTTTGTTCCAAGTCAGCGATCGAGGGTTGCTCTTGAGTCTCAGATTGAGTCCGGGGCACAGGTCGAGTTGGTGCTGCCGGTTTTTGGGGTGAGACTGGTGTAGCGAAAGGCCGTGGAGGAGAGGGAGGATTAGCTTCAGACAAGGCAGCTTGGGTATTGTTAGCAAGTGACGCCTCTGGGGCGTTGGGAGTAGTATTTCTCAATATTTTGGGTTTACGTATTTCCAAAATTTGCTGTTTGTGGGGTGCAGCAGGTCGCGAAGGTCCGCCGTTGGGTGGTGAATTTGGCTTATGGCTGGTTGTACCTAGTTCCTTTTTGGCTGACACACTCGTAGCTGCAAGCTTTTCTGCTGCCGCCCGGATGTTTTCTGCCTCGGATTCTGAAATCGTGCTGCTATGGCTTTTGACCGCAATATCGAGCTGGTCGCAAATTGCTAGTAGCTCTTTGTTATCCAAATTCAATTCCTTTGATAATTCATAAATTCTAACTTTGCCGTTGGTCATCCACTCTTCCCCTTTAATTTACAGTTTTAGCGGATGGTTGCCTGGTTTGCGACATCTCCATCCTTGGACTACTGTTTTTAGACTGCCGTTCAGTTTTTGCCGGTGCCTCCAATCAGGAAAGAGAGATGTTTCGGTTTAATAATGGCATCCCCACCAGGAATGATGGTTGAGGGATACCCATAAAAATTTCTTAAATAAAAGATTTTTATAGGAACCCTTGACGCCGAACTGCGCCTGAGCGCTACCAGGTTGCCATTTTGTAGTTTCTTGTTTTGTTGATTCTGATTCCACAACACAATCGATTACATCTTGTTCTGGGAATATTGCCTCGCCCCTCGTTATTCGAGAGCCTAATGCCTTTTACACCCATTTACTATTTTGGCACTAACCTTAACGTTCAACAGGGAGTTTGATGAAAGCACTACTTCGGCTTTCGACACAATTCCTCTAATGATTACGTCACAAAGTTGTTCCAACTAAATTTGGTTTTGGGTATTACTGCGGGCTAGACGTTGCGACAAGCTTTGGTACAGTGCTTCTGGCACTGATGCATGTAGCGATCGCCCTAGTCGATTTTTTTTTTGAGCAGCTTGTAAGCAACTCGTTTCTGGACAAATATAGGCAGAACGCCCCATGCCCTGATCTAATTGTACCTTTCCCGATGGAAAGACGCGGACAATCCGCCAAAACTGATCTTTTGAGCTTACTTTCCGGCAGCTAATACAGCGCCGATAATTTGGTTTCATCGGTTCTTTGCGATCTCAGTCTAGGATAATGGAAGTAAAAATAAGTTTATTATGACTATTTTTTACTTATACCAAGTAGCTTTTGAGACTGAGACTACAATCTTACACTATCAAAACTTTACAAAATTAATCAATTATTCATCATCGTTATTGTCAAAACTATCTTCCTCTTCTAGTTCGTTCTGATTTTCATCCTCGAATTCTTCTTCAAAGTCCGAGTCGTCTTCTTCTGATTCTTCTGTTTGATATTTTGTTCTGACGGCTGCAAACTTGGTATCCTCTGCTGCATAGTCATACTTAGCTTTGTCTTTAATGTCTATTTTCCAACCAGTCAGACGGGCTGCCAAACGGACGTTTTGTCCTTCTTTCCCAATAGCCAAACTCAATTGATCTTCAGCTACAAGTACGTGAGTTTGCCGTGATTCTGGGTCCATCAAACGTACTTCATCTACCCGTGCTGGACTTAAGGCATTAGCAATGTATGTTGCTGGGTCTGGCGACCAGCGAATTACATCTATTTTTTCACCGCGTAATTCGTTGACTACTACTTGAATTCGCGATCCCCTAGCTCCAATACAAGCGCCTACTGGGTCTACATCGCGATCGAGAGTATCTACTGCTATTTTAGTTCGGGGGCCGACATAACGGGAAGGTGGGTTTGCCTCCCTAGCTACGGCAACAATCCGTACAACTTCATCTTCAATTTCTGGGACTTCGTTGGCGAAAAGATAAACTACCAAACCAGCATCAGCACGAGACACAAGCAACTGTGGCCCTCGTTGCTGACCTTGGGAGACTTTTTTGAGATATACCTTGAAGGTGGCATTTGCCCGATAATTATCGTTAGGCAACTGTTCCCGCTTTGGTAATTCGGCTTCTACTTCTGGCTGACCAAAGCCGCTGCTAACTGCTAGAACCACTGATTGCCGCTCAAACCGCAGGACTCTTGCTTGGAGAACAGTTCCTTCTAAATCTTGGAACTCTTCTTGCACCATCTGGCGCTGTTGATCGCGTAATTTTTGCGCCAATACTTGCTTAGTTTGCATCGCCGCCATCCGACCAAATTCTCCTTGGTCGGGGGTAACATCCAGTACCACAGAGTCCCCTAACTGCGCTTCGGGAGCGACTTGTTGAACTTCGTCTAGAGAAATTTGATGATCTGTATTGTCTACTTCTTCAACAATGGTTTTGGTGGAAAGAACGCGAAATCCTTCTCCTTCAATATCGAGTTCTACTTCAAAATTTTCAAAATAATCTTCGTCAAACTGTTTGCGCTCTAAATTTTGGGCGCGGCGATAACGTTCATAGCCTTTGAGTAGTGCTTCTCTTATAGCTGATTGAACCGCAAGCCTGGGTAAATTCCGTTCGCGACTTATACTTTCAATTAATTCTTTTAATCCAGATAAAGTAACCATTGACATAAGCAATCTCCTTTAAAAATTAGGAACTAGAGACTGGGTGTTGGGCATTGGGCATTGGGCATTGGGAAGAGGACAAGAGGACAAGAGGACAAGGAGAATTGGGGACAAGGGAAAAAAACTTGTTGCAAGTTCTCACCTCTTGTCACCTTGTCACCTTGTCATCCTTGCTCCTCTGCTCCTCTACCCCTCCAATCCCTAGTCCCTAGCTTCTAGCCTTAGTAACTTGTTTATTGGCGCTCCTCTAACTGCACCTTAGTAATTAGAGAGCGGGGAATTTCGACTACACGACCTTTTTGATTTAAATAAAGTGTTGTCTCATCCCGACGAATCAACTGACCAATCCACTCTTGTTGTCCGTCGTAGGGGGGCGTTGTGGAGACAATAACAGGAAATCCTTTAAAGGAAATAAACTCCCTGTCTGTGACCAGTTGCCGCGAAATACCAGGACTAGACACTTCCAAGACGTATGTATCTGGAACGATTTCCGCAGCATCTAAGGAGGCTTCTAAAGCACGGCTCATCCTCTCACAATCGTTCAACCCAGTGTCTTGCTCAGGATTGCGAATGTCTACCCGCAACACTGGTGGACTTTGGTTGGTGTGAAAAACCACGCCAACCACTTCCAATCCCAGTTCTTCTGCCACTGGTGTCGCCAAATCAATAATTTGTGGAACTAAAGGATGAGCCATGAGAGAATTCAATAAAAAAAGTGGGCATCGACCCACTTCCTGCGATAGGTATATCTTCCAAGAAGTCTTGTGACGAACCAAATTATGATTCGCCTAATTCGAGTTTAGCGCATTTCTTTTATAGTCGTGTATTGGGCATGGGGCATGGGGCATTGGGCATTGGGCATTGGGCATTGGACATTGGTTATTCTTCTTGTCCTCTCATCTCCCCTGCTCCCCTGCCCCTCTGCTCTCCCTACCCTTCCCGTATTTTTGGGAGAGTAGCGCCTTTATCTACTACTACCGGAACTGATACTTGTGTTCTTAGCTGCCGGGTTTGCTCGATAATTTGGTCTATGTCTTCTTGGGATAAACGCTGGACGTAGTTGAGTTTGATTTCCTCTAAGAAGTCAAAAAGTAAACTTTGAATTTCTGAGAGTACATGTTTTTCCTTGATTTGAGATCCTAAGACCTGGGTGAAGCTTTCTACTAGCTGACTGGTGAGTTGTGCTCCTACAGGGTCTTCAACAGCGCTAACTAAAGTTTTGTAAAGATTAGTTGTGATTTGAGTCGCCAGTTGTTCGCTTAACTGGGTTTGAGCCTGTGCCACGCCAGGGAGATTCTGGAGGTTGCGGTAGACGGGGACTTGATGGAAGACGGTTTCGATGTTGTGGCGCAGAATGGCAACGATCGCAGGTTGGATATCAGGTAGCACTTGGTAGACAATTGTTTTTACCAAAAGACCTGCGATCGCTTCCACTTCATTTACATTGTTAATATCTATGTAGGGACGTAAATTTTCTTGTTGCGAGAGCCAGCTTGTTAACTCACCCCGCTGAATTGAACCCTGAACCTGATTAATCACCCTCACCACGACAATTTCTGTAAGTTCTTCGGCAAAATTGGCGACAATTCCCTGATTAATTTGCTTTCGTACTGGATGCAGATTCAATAACTGCGCTCGATCGAGGCGAATTAATACAGGTATAATTCGCAACCCTCGCCAAAAGGGTATTAGTAAAAATAAATCGTACCAACGCCACAATAGTGCTTCTAACCAGCTAAAACCAGGATGTTGGCGTCTGAGCAAGAAAGTGCGCCCCAGCAATTCTACGCCAAATAAAATCACAAAAGGTAAGTCAATAATCCAGAATTTATCAATAAAATCGCCATTTTCCCCGATTTTGCGGTAGTAGTTACTGGCGATCAAAGGGCGGATGCTTTTGTTGAAAAAATTAATTTCTTTATCCCAGCTATTTTGTGATAGGTGCGGCTGACTCCAAAAAGTAGCGAAGGACTGTTTTGCAGATTCTTTGCGGATGTGCGATCGCATCCTTTGTTTGATTTTCTCCAGAGTCCCACTCTTATTAGCTCCCGCAAACGGGTTACTGTCAATCATCTCGCTACTAAGACGACTTATTTGTATTAGCCTGTTATTTACCTGAGGCGACTGTAACCCTGTTTGCCTAACTTGTTCCTCTAATGCGTCTACTGTTTCTAGATAACTTTTTGTGTCTCGATGACTTTCAATACCTTTGATTGGGTCATAAATATTAGTAATTTGGGGAAGTTTTCGCAAGTAGAAATCTCGCCAAGGTACATAACTTAAATCAAACAACACTAAACCTAAATTTACTGCGGCAGCAATTGCCATAAATCTTTCAACCCAAAGATTACGCTGCTTAGAAGATTTTATATTTTTCATTTTTTGTAATATATGATACTTGTTGAGGTCCACAGGTAAAGAGACTGCTTTTCACCTTCAGCTGACGCTCAATGCACAGATGTGATTTTCTAACGCAGTTTAGGGTTAAAAGGGTATATTCGCTTCAAATGATAACCGCTATATCTTTGCTTATACAAGATACTTCTTTTGATGGATGACAGAAGTTATTGTTTAAATATCTGGCTAAATTTAACAAAAAAAAATCACAATTTGTTCAAAATTCATTAAATAATCGTGAAAAAAGTTATTAAACAAACTTAAAATGCAGCTGTTAACGTTTACGATCCTGCTGATTTGACCCAAAGGAGTTTTTAAGTATGTGGTGTGGGTTTGGAAAATCAAGCGCAACCTTTGCTGTTACTTGCCTGATGACTGCTAGTTTGGTAATTACAGACACAGGTTTTGCAGCCCCTCAAAGAAGTTATACACCCCAGCAATTCCGTGAAGTATTGCGGGGATTAGGCTATAACGTCAAGGTAACAAATACCGCTTTGACAGACGAGGAAACTAAAAAGGCAATTCGAGAATTTCAGACTGGTTATAAGCTAAAACCAGTTGATGGCATCGCAGGGCCAAAAACCCAAGATTTTGCTGCTAACATCGTTCAAATTCTACACAGAAATTTGAATGCAGTGGTGAAGCCAAATCCTCCTCTGCCGCGCGATCGTTTTTATGGTTCTCGCACGGAAGAAGTGGTGAAGGAGTATCAGAAGAAATATCAGTTGCAAGAAACTGGAATTGCTAACTTAGCACTCCGCCAAAAGCTGAATGAAGAAGCAAAGACACTCTTCAGCCAGCCGACAACTAAACCAACAACTAAACCGACAGCGACACCGAGAGCAACACCGAGAGCAACACCGAGAGCAACAC
>NZ_JAVRCA010000076.1:14284-23852 GCF_034530995.1 Nostoc sp. DedQUE04
CAACAGCGACACCGACAGCTACGCCAACAGCGACACCGACAGCTACGCCAACAGCGACACCGACAGCTACGCCAACAGCTACACCAACAGCTACACCAACAGCTACACCAACAGCTACACCCTAGTTGCCAAAAAAACTCCTACCCCAAATCCGCTCAAGCGATCTGATTTGGTTCTTCTAAGGGTCTGCCCTTGGGTGTAGGTAGAATTGGACGGCGGTCATTGTAAGGCATAGGAATGTACTGCACGCTGGGTCGTCCTCCTTGTGGCTGTGGGTACATATCCATGAGATTATAAATAGAATGGGGCAGTCCGACGGTTACGGGCAGCCCCATTTCTGTTGCTTCTTCAATAGTGATGGGATAGTCATGGGTGACGCGCCCAGTTGTCAAGGCTTCGATAATCGGTTCGATATTTTCTGGCAGAACTTTTTGTTTAGGTACACTGTCTTTTAGCAAAGTTCGTACAAACCGCTGTACCTGCTGTATTGCTTTGCGTGATAGGTCAGCCATAATTAGGGTTTGGTCATCAATCTCACCGATGGGTTTATCTTCAACCACTTTCAGAATACTGGCTGCGGGGTAATTACCCAGTTGGGGATCGACTGGACCCAAGACAGCGTTAGCATCCATAATAATTTCATCAGAGGCGAGGGCAAGCATTGTACCGCCACTCATAGCATAGTGAGGTACAAAAACTGTGACTTTTGCTTGGTGGCGAATTAACGCTCTGGCGATTTGTTCCGTAGCTAAAACCAAACCGCCAGGAGTGTGCAAAATTAAGTCAATTGCTACATCTGGCGGTGTGAGGCGAATTGCTCGCAATATTTGTTCTGAGTCTTCAATAGTAATGTAGCGAGATATAGGAATTCCCAAAAAGCTAATGGACTCTTGACGGTGAATTAGTAAAATCACCCGACTTTTGCGTTCCTGTTGGAATTCTTGTAAAGCACGCAAGCGCCGATATTCTATTTGACGTTTTTGCCAAAGGGGTTGCAAAGAAGTCAGAAGGAGGAAAATCCAGAATAAATCACCAATACCAAAGCCCATATATTTATTTTTGTTCAAAAATAACGGTTGCCGTCATTATTGTCACAAATTTGGGGCGATCGCAGTTCTATCTGTAGATTTATAGAAAAATTACGAATTATTTACTACCCCTTCGCCAAATTTTAATAGTGTCGTCATCACTACCGCTAACTAGGGTTTGGCCATCGGGACTGAAGGCGACACATCTAACATAGTTGGAATGCCCTGTAAGTGTGCTGATTTCTCTGCCACTGTGTATGTGCCACAGTTTGATAGTGTTGTCCCAACTGCCACTAGCGAGAAATTGTCCATCCTGGCTAAAGGCGACTGACCAAACTGAATCAGAATGACCTATGAGAGTACGAATTTCTTTGCCTGTATTTATATGCCAGAGTTTAATCGTGTTGTCACCACTGCCACTGGCGATAATTTCCCCATTTTTGCTGAAGGCGATACAGTTGACAAAGAAAGAATGGCCTGTGAATGTGTAAATGTTCTTGCCTGTGTATACTTGCCACAATTTAATAGTGTAATCATTACTGCCACTAGCCACCAGTTGTCTATCCTGGCTATTGGTTGTAAACGTTCTCGGAGAGTAGGCGACTGACGAAACTGGGTCGGAATGACCTGTGAAAGTTTGGATTTCTATGCCTGTGTTTACCTGCCACAGTTTGATTGTGCAGTCAGCGCTGCCACTAGCCAAAAACTTGCCATCTGGACTAAAAATAACGGAATTTACCCAATTAGCATGACCAGTGAGAGTACGAATTTCTTTACCCGTGTTGACATCCCACAATTTGATTGTATTATCCCAACTCCCGCTAGCTAAGATTCCCCGATTGAGGTCTGCAACTCCCGCAGATTTGCCGGATTCGCCTTGATAAGAAAGGTTTGAAGAGATTGGGATTGGGCTAAAGGCGACCGAATGAACCATACTGGAATGACTAGAAGGCCAACGACCCAGTTGACGCACTAGCTTGCCAGTACTCACTTGCCAAAATTTGATGGTCTTGTCATTACTGCCACTAGCAATAAATTGTCCGTCTGGGCTAATGGCGATCGCATGAACCATACTAGAATGACCTTTGAGGGTCTGTACGCATTTCCAGTTCTGCCGATCTAATACAACAGGTACAGGTAGTTGCAGCTTAGGGGTTATCACTAAATTAGATGAGCTTTTTGTTACATACTCTCCTGTTTCAGGGCCTAATAAATCCAACCACTCTTGCACAGACTGGGGACGATACGTTGACTCCAGATCCATGCCGCACATAATAGCTTGATTTACCCTGTTGCTGATGTTGGGATTAAAATATTGTGGTGGTTCTAAATTAATATTGTGACGTCTATCATCTGCACTAGTCGGTACAACTGCGGTAAGCAAATTATACAAAGTAGCGGCTAGGGCGTAAATATCAATATATTCTCCTCGCGGCGCTTCTGATTCATACTGTTCAGGTGGGGCAAAACCAGGAGTACGATACACTGTATGCCTTTGGATCGTATTAGGAATAAATTCTCTAGCGATGCCAAAGTCTATCAGCACTGCTTCTAATTTATCAATGCGGATCATGATGTTGCGTGGTTTGAGATCCCGATGCAACAGTCCTTTAGAATGGATTAAGGTCAAAGCATCGCCAATTTGCCGGATGTAAAGTAGTGCTTCTGCCTCTGATAACACTCCTATTCGCCTCAAGCGCTGTGCTAAGTCTTCCCCTTCGATGTAATCCATCACCATGCAGGGCAAATTTCCCTCATCGAAGATGGTTTCTATTTGTACTATATGAGGATGGTGGCACACAGCCAGCCGAACTGCTTCATCACGAAAGTCTTGCCTTAACTTGTTTCGGTGGAGTATCCAGGCGGGGTGATTCAGGATTTCTTCTTTGAGGGTTTTAATCACTCGCTGTTGATTTCGTTGATTTCTGGCAAGATAAGTAATGCCAATTCCGCCTTCACCTAGTTGGCTTTCAATAATGTAGCGTCCCCCGAATAAAGACTTTCCTGCATTCCACACCATTAGTAATATTTGACGATTGCTGGTATTTATTTTGGCACGGTATCAGAACCGCCAACACGAATTTTTGGGAATTCCATTTGAATTGCTGTTGTAGCTTTTTGGAACTTAGTTACTTAGATAACATTTTGATTAACCTCAATAATTACTAATAGTATAAAGTTTGAATATACCCTCATAGTTTTGCCTAAACTATGCCTTTATACGAAAACATGAAAGTTGATTGCTCATGCTAGAGTAAACAGTAACTTTAGACATATTTGTTCATAATAATTTGACTTGTAGGTAATCTAAAATTATGCTTAAGAATCTAAATTTGAAACAAAAATTTACAATTCTGCTACTGGTAATTTTGACATTTGGTCTGAGCTTGAGTGGATTTACTCTTTCTTCTCTACTGAGGGAGAATGCTAAACAAGATATTAGCTCCACTGGTCTCATGCTCATTCAAACAATGAGTTCTGTTCGTAAATACACCAGCACTCAAGTAAATCCAGAGCTAGTTGATAAATTAACTACTGAATTTTTGCCGCAAACCGTTCCTGGATACTCAGCACGAGAAGTGTTTGAAATTTTACGGAAAACAACAGACTACCGTGATTTCTTTTATAAAGAAGCAACTCTCAATCCCACAAATCTTCGAGATAAGGCTGACGGTTTTGAGACAGAAATTGTAGAACAGTTCAGAAATAAATCAGACCTTAAAGAAGTTAGTGGATTTCGCTCAATTCCTGGTGGGGATATCTTTTATATTGCTCGTCCCTTAGCAGTGTCTGAACAAAGCTGTCTGGCCTGTCATAGCGTACCTGAAGCTGCACCTCAAAGTATGATTAGTCTTTATGGTGCTGCTAATGGATTTGGGTGGAAACTTAATGAAATTGTTGGCGCTCAGATTATATCAGTACCCGCCAAGAATGTCATTAATAAAGCAAATCAGTCTTCTTTACTAATTATCTTGATTGTATCAGCTATATTTATAGCGACTATCCTATTAGTCAACTTGTTCTTGAATCGACAAGTTGTGAAGCCTCTCAAACGCATGACTCGCATAGCCGAAGAAGTTAGTACGGGACATATGGAAGTTGAATTTGAGCAGATGTCTAATGATGAAATCGGTAATTTAGCTAGAGCCTTTAAACGGATGCAGTTAAGTTTAGAAATGGCGATGAAAAGAATCAAACGTACTCAAGGAGGTACAGGCGATTACAATAATTTCTAATGACATTCTCTCTAAGAGACTTAAAAGCGTAGCTTGCTTCTCTGTAAGGGTACGCAAACTCGCTTTGCGGGACACTAACGTAATCAAGCTCTGTACAAGACGTTGCGTGTAACTTGCTTCCCTCATAGAAGTATACAGAGTCGCTTTGCAGGATGTTAACGTAATTAATTTTTGTTTCTAGGATATTTAAACCTACTAAAAAACCTTGCTAATTTTATTAGCTTTGTTGACTTAAACCCATAGAATTAGTTAAAAGATTAAAAATTATTCCTCAATCCGTGATGTCTAAATCTCTATGAAAATAAGCTTTTTTTAAATTCAAAAGCTGCTTGAAAATTAGGAATCTCCTTAGTTACAAGTTCAATAAATTGGTCAGCTGAAATATAAGGATTGTGGGCTAGTATTTCTTCTATAATCAGATTTGCCATTGGGCCGATGTGGTAGGCTAATTCTTGCTGACAATGTTTGATAAATGCTGGTTGTAGTGAAGATTGTTGTTCAATTCTTTGCCCAGTTTGTGGACTAGTGGGTGAATTAAAAATTGTTTCTTCAGGTTGGTTATATGACTGCGATAAAGCCGACATAGCCTGAAATTCAGGGTTAAATACCGTAGCCGGTAAATCATCAACCATGATTGCAGAAAACATTGCTATTTCTGGTTCTCGAATACGCTCTAAATCTCGAAGAACTTCGCTGGCTGTTTGGTATCGCTTGTTAGGCCTATCTTCCAACATACAATCAAGTACTTGAGCAAACCCATCAGTAACATAAGTATAATCACGCCAGTTCCATTCAAGTGAGTATTGATCCATTAGTAAAGATGGATCTCTAGCTGTGAGTAATACAATAGCAGTTACACCTAAAGCATAAAGGTCACTAGAGGGTGAACATAAACCCAAACTAATCTGTTCGCGGGGAGCATATCCAACTTTGCCTACAAGGGACATTTTGCCAACAAATGTTACCTGGTGGTTGGAACTTCTCGCCTCGTTAATATCAGCAATTTGCTTGCCTACCCCGAAATCAATCAGCACTGGCAGATCCTTGCCATCGGGTAACATGATGTTGTCTGGAGAAATATCTCGATGGATGATGTTGTGCTGATGAACATATTCCAAAACAGGCAGCAGATTCTTTAGCCACTGTATAACTTCGTCTTCTGAAAAATTTCTTCCTTGACGTTGAAGTTCTCCTAGCAGTCTTGAATATGTTTTACCGTCAACATACTCTTGTACTAGGAATAGCCGACCATCTCCTTCAAAGCAAGCCAAAAACTTGGGAATTTGAGGATGTTGCAATTGATGAAGAATTTTCGCCTCTCTTTTAAATAAGTTACGATATTGTTCTAGTCCACTTTCGCCTGTGCCAATGGGTGCAAATTCTTTGAGAACACAGGCTTCATTAAACCGACGAGTGTCAAATGCTAAGTAAGTTCGTCCCAATCCTCCCTGTCCTAGAAGTTTTTGGATAATATAGCGGTTATCGATTAGAGTTCCAGCAGCTATTTCTGGTCTTGTCATAGGGGACTGTGACATCATCATCGCACTCCTAGCGATTTTGTTATTGATAAATTATCTAATTTGCTGAAAGTCAGAAACTCTAGCAGATAAAGGCTGATAACATCCTTTAAATTGAGGTTAGCACCACTATCGAGCCAAGGAAATACACTTTTCTACAATTTTCTGATGGTCTTGTGTTACCAAATAGACAATTTTAACCTGAGTAATTCGATCGTACTACTAATACTTAAGTATTTTAGCCACCGCAACATAATCTGTGTCTGCGGTAATATCTGCAAATGTTCAGGGCATCGCTTTTGAGATTTGCTGCTGAACCTTATTTTCCCCATAGTTACCCAATTGAAACTGGGTTGAGGAACAGTAAGGATATAGCGTGACATCATGGTTTTGCATAAAAAATGAGGTTGCTATAGACTTGCTGAAAGAAATATTATATGTATTTCAAGTGCTAAATATGCGATCGCTCTCAAAAATTAATCTTTCTGAGAAACTATATCATTATTCAGATAGCGGCTTCGGCATCGGCTATCAAAATTTTCACTACAGATGATTCCTCAATAGCAGAAAATCAAGCTGCGTATCAGAAAAAACTCGTGAAGCTACAATAGTTCATCTAGTTCATCAGGATTTACGCCTAACTGACGCAAACGTTCTGCTAATTGTTCTACTTTTCGTTTGGCTTGAGCAGCTTCTTGTTCGGCAATTATAGCTCGTTGGGTTGCAGCAGCAGCTTCCTCTGTGGGTGCAGGAATTAATTCTCCCGTTAAAGTGAACCACCTTAACCACAATTTTTCAATATCTTGAAATGAACCTTGCCATAAGCCTAAACTTAAATTTATCTCTGGCATTAGTAGGTATCCATCGGTCAAATTCATCGATTCATAGTGACCGCCGACTAACTGAAAAGCCCGAAGTTCATTAGTATAGTGACTAAATACAACATAGTAAGGAATCCGCAAAATTCGCTCATAAACTTCCCATTTGCTAGGAGGTTTATCTGCTGCATTTTCTCTTCTTGTGCCTAAATCTTCGTCTTCCGTACCTGGAGATAATAACTTAACAACCACGAAGGGATTTGCTGGTTCTTGCCAAGTGACATAACTTAACCGTAAGTCTTGCCCTTTGTATAATTGTTCTACGCCTACTACACCAAACCAATCTGGGCGTTTATACCACAAAGGATGCTGTAAATCATAGTAGAGATTAAGGTCAGCCGCACTGTAAACTAGTTGTGAATTCCAGTTAATGGGCTGAAAAGTTAAGTATAAAAGTAAGGGTTGTAAAAAATGAAAATCGTCTGGCAAGCCTGGTTCCTCTGGGTTATCACTTGGTAAATCATACATCGTTGGTAGGGTTTCCCAAGGAGGAAGCGGCGGGTCAGATTGAGGGATGTAATGGGGAAAAGAAGTCATATTAACAATTCAAAATTCAAAATTCAAAATTCAAAATTAAAGGCATTTTGATTCGGGGATTTAAACTCAGACTCAAAATATGTTACGACAAGATGTAGGGATTTTAAACCCTTGAATGTACGATAAAAATTAGGTTTGTATTTTTCGGCTATTACTTTTATGGCTCTACCATACTTATTAGGCTAAATTTACAGCTTCCAAAAGGGAATAGGGAGAATAGATGTGTACTGAGTTTTTTCACGCAATCAAATGAGATTCCTATAGAAGTAGTAATGTTATTCCACAACTAGCTGCGAAGTGCTAGCGCACCGCTCTGCTAACGCCTAATTTTGAGATTACCTCTGCTACTATTATCTCTAAATGTTCGGCTTCCTTGAGTCAAATGCCACTGGACTCTAATCGTGAAACTTGCTCAAGGTTGCTAATTAGCGAGATATCACTTATTGAAAGGTATAAAAACTTTTTCTTAATTGCTTATAAATAACTATTACTGCCTAAATAACTTGGGGAATACTGAAATTTAGTCCCCTTAAAGGTGTATGAAAAATGGCAGATAATAAAGTTAGTGCAAAACTTTCCCCCGCAGACAGGGAAGCCGTGATGCAAGCTATTACTACTATCCGCGAAAAGTTACCGTTCTTGATTGATTTGACAACTGAAGAGCGTAAAGCTTTACCTAAGCTGGGAGATAAGAGTCGGGCGTTTGTGAGTAAGGCGTTGGAAATCGGCACGCAAAACCCTGACTTCTTACCTCGTTCTTTTGACTTGAATGAAATGCGCCAAGATATCGAATTATTTGAAGCCCTGTATCCCATTTTGCTGTCGTTGACGCAACTGCAAGAACTGGTGGATGATACATCTGTGGCTGTTGGTAGCGAAGCTTATGCGGCGGGGTTGATGGTATATAACTATGCGAAAGTCAGTGGTAAAGGCGCGGGTTTAGAGTCAATGATTGATGATTTAGGACGCAGATTTGCCCGGAAAGCTAAAAAAGTGCAACCACAAACTTCATAAGGGACTTCCAACAAATAAATTATCCAATCTTGTGGGGTGGACATCTTGTCCGCCCTTGGCTATGGGCGGGCGAGACGCCCACCCCACAATAAGTAGTTGAGTATTTTTTTGTTTGGAGTTCCTTAAGTTGAGAAATTAACTTAATGCTTCTACCTAAAAACCTTAAATTTTGAGCTTCTGAGCTTGGGTGTTTCTGTTTCAAGTGAAAAACTCCCAGTCAGAAGCTCAATTTTTGCTGTTGTCAGCAAGAACGTTTTTGTTTCAAGTGACAACGTTCTGATTTTAAACGAGAACTTTCTGGTTTGAAGTGAGAATGTTCTGGTTGAAAACGAGAAGTTTTTGGTTTGAAGTGAGAATGTTCTGGTTTTAAACGAGAACTTTTCGGTTTCAAGTGAGAACGTTTTTGTTTGAAGTTAAAAAGTTTGTGTTTAGAACTAAACAGTTGTAGATTAAAAAGCAATACGGTTTACTATTTTGACGCGCTAAGTACTAGCGCACTGCTCCGCTACATCATAATGATAGTCAGAAAGGCTTCTATTGAATAGAAGACCATATTTGAGAGATGTTCTGACACACTTTTTCCCAATCATTTGGTTGTAAAGTTCCTAATTGACGTTCTAATAAACGCTTTTCTACTGTGTTTATCTTATGCAATCTCACTACTGAAGGACGCATTAAACCTGCTTGCTGCCATTCGATAATTTCAACATCAAAAGCAGTTTGAGTGATTTGACTGGTAATCCGCGCCACAATAATATCGTCATCTCCGGTATCTAAAAGTACTAATACTGGGCGAAGTTTGAATGTTACTGCATCAGAAAATGGCAGTTTGAGCAATATAACAGAACCAGATTGATAATTTTGCATTGATTAAATCGTGTCGTAGATAGCATCATCTTCGCTGTAGCCTTTTAGTAATTGTTCGGCTGCAAGACGATGCCAAGCTGCTTCTTCTTGTTCTTCTTCTGTGGGTTCATTGACGAGAATAATTACTTTTACCTGCTGGTTATTTGCTAACTGTTGCCATATCACATTTGGTAATTCTATTTTGCCTTCATCGGTGACATTGGCAGGAAATTCGTATGCTTTCATATTGTGTTTATTGTTGGCTAGTTCTAATACTATTTTGACGCTGTTATTGCACAACTAGCTGCGATCGCCATATTTTGATATTTCCACCACTACCTCCAGCAGCAAGCCAATTTCCATCGGGGGTAAAAGCGACGGATCTAACTGAGTTAAAATGACTGAGGGTGCAAATTTCTTTGCCTGTTGCTATTGACCACAGTTTGATAGTCTTGTCTCCACTACCACTACCACCACTAGCCAACATTTGCCCATCACTACTGATGGCGACG